>SVEA01000023.1 GCA_015057615.1 Lachnospiraceae bacterium
CGGAGACGCTTTCGCTTAGTTGCATTACGTAGCGGTACATAAGGCTCCAAAATACGGAGCCAAAGTACCGACGAATGCAAATACTCCTTATCGGATATCATTTGTCGAAATCATATTATAGACTTTGCCCATGTGTGAACAGTAACACTATTGTTTGAGACAGTATCTGTTTTTCCTCCTGCTTGGGGATTAGTATTGTTTGTAGTAATTTAAGGTAGCCAAGAGCTCCGGCACCACTTCGATCCTTTCCTTCTCAAGAAGACGATGCCTGGATTCCACCTCTCGTATTTTCTTTAGCTTATCTCTATTGTAACGCGCCATTGCTTCCTCGAACAACGGCTGCTTCTCTAGTCGTTCACGAATTTCCTTTGCAAACGGGCAATAGGTTGCTAACATTTCGCGAACCGGTTTATTTAATTTGATTGCTCCCTTTGCCTCGTAATTGATCCACTGCTCATAATCGATGACGAAGATTTCTCTGCTGTTATTACGGCCTTTCTGAATCTGATTCTTAAGCTTCTCTTTCCTTTCCTCCGAGAGCTCTTTATTTTTACGGTAGAATTGCAGATAATCGGAGTATTCCGAGGTTAGCGATTTATGCTTGATATCATTCCACGCGGTGCCTTCAATCGTTCTGCACATTTCCCAGCGGAATCTTCCGAAGACCTTCACCATAAGTGAGGTCAGGTTGGTATCGGTAAAGATCGGAAATAGGAAGCGTCCGGAGGTATCTCTTTTTTTACCCGTGATCTCCTGCCACATGATCCCGTTGCATCCGATGGTCGGCATTAGGATAACATCCGGATAAACCCGTTTTATAATGTATTCCTTAATGATTTTCTTTTCCTCATTGGAATAGATCACTTCATGATCAAAGACCGAATAATCAATCGCAAGCAGCTGCTCCATGGTTGCATTTATTTTCTCCGGCGTAACATGGATTCGGTCAAAATCATTGGCAAGCATATCCCGATGCAATACCGGAACAAAGATAGATATCTGGCCGTTCGTCGTCCGGTTGTTGTAACGAAACATGTTTTGTATCTCGTATTCAACTTTCCTGATCGGATTAACCAGCCAGTCCTTTCCTTCCTCCTCCGTTAATTTTCCTTGCTTTCGTAGGGATCTGACATATTCCGGATATTCCATGTCAAATTCATTCTTTGATGGATCCTTTCTGCCCTCGTAAATTAAGGTCAGCCACTCTTTAATATTATAAACTCCGCAAAGACCGTTATAAGGCGTTTCCTTTAAGAAATAAAGGGAAAGCAGCTGTTCATTGGTTAATAAACGCTCATCGGCATATCCGTATTTTAAAAACAATTCAATAATTTTTGGTGCCTGCTTTGTTTTATATGCCTTAAGAAACACTTTCATATATATTTCATAATGGTTTACGGTTACATTTCTTCGGATTAAGCGAGCGTCATTATCGGAGGAGCCCCGATCCCTCAGGTTGATAAAATCCAGCATCGTTTCCATCATAGAATCTGCTTTCTCCGTGCCGATCTCTGCATAGTCCATAATCTTCTGGAAGGAATTCTCCATCTCCTGTATTGCTCTTTCGGAATCTTCCTTTGAATATTTTAAAAAAGTTTCCTTATCGATTGCTTCTGTTTCCTTCGTATCGGTTAAAAGAAGGCTGTAGATTTCCTCCATCCGCTTGCGGTCTACGGAATACGGAAGACCGATCATCCGCTTCACAAAATCATCTGCTTTATAGACTTCTTTCTTGATCCGATCCATCAGGCTTAAAAATTCCTGGTTATCTCCGCCCGCTCGGTTAATCTCAAGGGCCAGTCCTGCAATCAACTGGAAAAAACAGGTTTCCGTATCATCAAAGAGACACTCGATTAAGGAGATATAATTTTTTGCCTGCTCCTTTAGAATTCCAATCAGCTGATTAATAATACCAGCCTGATCATTTACCTGATATAACGTTATCGCGTTCCCATAGGAATAGAAAGCCTTGATAACCTCCATCGGCAACGCTCTGCACTCAATATAATATTGAATTCGATCCTCCATAAGCTCTAAGCCATACTCCGGCAGATATAACTCTTCGAAACGGTCCGAAGTCCGCGCCCGGTATCCCCGCCGATTCGCTGTATCTAAGTATTCCTTATAGCTTTCGGTCAGAGCTTCATATATACCGGAGAAATGCTTACGCATACCTTGATAGATTTGATTAAGATCATATATTGTTCTATTATTGGATGCTACCATAAACCCATGATAATCACTGTTAATCGAAAAGATCTGTTCCAGTTCTTCGTTTTGATTCACAGGAAATGCATAGATAAACAATTCATCTAAGGCCGTATATGTACTTTGGAATTTACCGGTATAGAGATCATTGACTCCCAGAAATGCGCCTGTACTTACTACCATTTTTGCACCATCGTTGTGAATCAGCACTCTTCCCTTTATGACAAGGGCGATACTAAAAACAGGCTCTCCTTCCGTAAAAATAACGGTTCCTTTTGTTAGTTGATTTACTGCATTCGGATTTAATTTCCATTCCATTGTTACACCGCCTTAATCCTATTCTGTAATTATTGATTTGAGTGTCAAAAGCCTTACTGGCAAATAGTCTTCATCAATTTGCACAAATCAAGGAAAAACTTAAGTAATAGGAAACAATATTTTAATGCGCAACTGTTTGAAGTCGTTGGTACTTAGATCACGTATTTTGTAGTCTTACGTACCATTACGTACCTTAACCCAAGTACTGCGTTTTATGCAGTGCTTTGTGAGACAACGGGTTGCGAATGAAATATGTTTCCTATTACTTGTCAACACAAAATTGTGCAAATTGACGAAGGTGGTTTATAAATCGGCTTTTGACACTCAAATCATTCTTAATTGCTATTATAACCTAAATTATCTATTAAAAAAAGGGAATATCCCATATTTTCTCAATATAGGACAAAATTCTTATATGGCTCTTCCGGATTAAAAACAAGGTAGCAAAGAGTTTGCCAAGGCAAACTTTCGCGCCAAGCGCGTTCTTGCCGCAGGTAGATAAATACCTTACGCGCGAGTATGTCATCCCCATGCGAACTATGTTCGCATGGAGGTTTTTTGCCGTATAGGACGCAATTTCCTATACGACAAAAAAAGAGTACCGCTCATTTACGATACTCCATAGAATTCATTCTTACTGTATTTTATTGTTTCTATATTTTAATCCGTGCGTTCTGCTTTGGATGAATACCATAGGCGTTACCTTTACAGTTAACTCGGTCCAGGCATCCTCACGGCACACAGGAGGTTTTGCTTAGTGCTGCTTCATTCCTGACCTGACACGGTTCACAAATTCCTGTTGCGTAAGACCCAAACGTCAACACCACTTATAAAGGGCTGCCCTACAATAAAATCACCCGGGGCAGAACATCACCCCTGCTATAGCGGATTGCAGGTACAGGGCACCGCTATCTCCCCGGCTGCACGGAAATCTTATGACAAAATTTAAAATAAGCTTTTTTAGCGAAAAGCTGTATGCCAAGTATAAAGCTTTTTTACTTTCATGTCAACCCTCAAGCTTTTCCTTTTTATTCTTTTCCTCAAGCTTTTCTTATTATTCTTCCGATCTTGCCGCTTCCTTTGCTGCTAATTTCTCCTGCTTATTCCGGGCTCTCAGTTCTTTAAAGAACATCTGCAATATATCGGTGCATTCCTTCTCCATAACGCCGTAAACCAGCTCTACCTGATGATTAAACTCCTCCATCTGCAACAGATTGAGGATCGAACCGGCGCAGCCTGCCTTCGGATTCTTCGTACCTACCACAACCTGCTTAATTCTAGCCTGAACAATCGCTCCCGCACACATCTGGCATGGCTCTAACGTAACGTACATAATGCAGTCTTCCAGGCGCCAATCTCCCATTGCCTTACTGGCTTTCTCGATTGCGATCAGCTCCGCATGGGCTAAAGTCGTTTTTTTTGTATTCCGTTTATTATAACCTCTTCCGATGATTTTATCCTGATAGACGATCACGCATCCAATGGGTACTTCTCCCAAGCGGTATGCCTTCTTTGCCTGCTTCAGTGCTTCCTTCATGTATTGTTCATTCGTAGACATTACCTTCATTCCCTTTTCATATGGACTACTACCAAGAAATTTGATATAGTAATTGTATCATAACCGTAACGAGGTGACAATATGCAGATCCATGGCTTTAACAAGACGACTCTGCTCGATTATCCGCAGCATCTAGCCGCCACTATATTCCTGGGCAGCTGCAATATGCGCTGTCCTTTTTGCCATAATTCATCCTTAGTGCTTCATCCTGATTCTCTGCCTGCGATACCGGCGGAAGAAGTCCTTTCCTACCTTACGAAACGAAAAGGTATCCTAGAGGGCGTATGTATCACCGGCGGCGAGCCGACCGTCAACCCGGATCTTCCCGACCTGATAAAAGCGATCAAGGCACTGGGACTTAAGGTTAAATTAGATACCAATGGTACGAACCCTTCCCTTTTAAAAGCTCTCGTTGAAGATCAGCTCATTGACTATGTTGCTATGGATATTAAAAATTCCAGAGAGCATTACGGTTTATCCGTTGGTATAAAAGATTACAATACGAATAAAATTAATGATAGTATAACCTATCTATTAACTTCTCCGATTGCATATGAATTTCGCACGACAATTGTAAAAGAGCATCATACTTTAGAGGATATCCGCTCCATCGGACAATGGATAAACGGAGCGGAGGCATACTATCTGCAGTCCTATAAGGACTCCGGAGAAATTCTCTCCCCAGGGCTTAGCAGTCATACGAAGGATACCCTGCTAAGCTTTGTTAAGCTGCTTACCCCCTATGTCGGGAAGGTTGAACTAAGGGGCGTGGATTAGTATATAAGGAGGCGTAATTCGTGCAGCATACCTGTGAAACAGACCGTCTGATCTTAAAAACTCTGGGCAAGGAAGCAGCGCCCATGGTTCTGTCCTTTTATGAAGAAAACAAATCGCACTTTGAACCGTGGGAGCCTAAGCGGCCGAATAATTTCTATACCCTGTTTTATCAAAAAGCTTCCCTGTCTGCCGAATACCATCAAATGGCAGAAGGAAAGCTCTTAAGATACTGGGTATTTCATAAGGATAATACCGATGAGATTATTGGTACCGTATGCTTTCAAAACTTTCTTAGGGCTCCCTATCTTAGCTGCAGCCTTGGATATAAGTATGGATATAAATATATTCATAAGGGCTATGCCTATGAGAGCATTCAAAAAGGAATTCGTCTTGTCTGGGACGAATATAACATGCACCGCATAGAGGCTTATATTATGCCAAGCAATAAGCCTTCCCTCCGGCTGATCAAACGGCTTGACTTTGTTTATGAGGGCCTCTGTTACTCCTATGCCTGCATTAACGATCAATGGTCCGACCATAAACGCTATGCCTTGATCAATCCTGCGGATGAATTGTATAGGATTACTCCCTGATGGGAAAAGGCGGCGCAATACTAAAGAAGTATATGTAAGGTATCAGCAGGGGCAGTCTCTGTATTATACCGAGACTGCAATATACCAGTATCCGAAATCTCCCTGTCTTAATTCCCTTCTCTTTGCTGACTTAAAGCAATCAAAACCAAACATTCTTGCAATAAATTGCTCCTTGTTATGATACGTTCCCGGAACTCCAATGATGTAACGGGTACCGAACCGATCCTTCATCTTTGCAAAAATCAAGTGCCGGTAGCTGTAGTATCCGTGAAGGAGAAAGCTGTTATTACTTAATCCCCAGAGTTCTCTTGGCAGAAGCCCGATATCCTTCGGCTCGATCTTTACCGATAGAATGACCTCATTATCTTCAAAAGGATTAATCCGCGGAAAGCTTTGAAATATCCTGGCTGCAACCGGTGATTCCATACTGGTGTAGGGTCTATTGCCTGCCCGGCTTCCTGCTTCTTCACTTTTGTTCTCATCCGTCACCTGCCTGTCTGCGATGTCTCTTCTCACGGCTGCGGTTTCCTGAATATCGCTTTTAACAGCCACCGTTTCCTGGACTTCACTCTTGATATCTGTGGATTCCCGGCTTTCCTGATTAACATCCATGGTTTCCTGAAGCTCATTGCTCACAGCAATGCCTTCCTGAGATTCATTTCGATCCGTGGTACTCTCCCGGGCTTCTCTTATCGCAGCTACCATTTCCTGTGATTCGTTTCGATCTGTGGTAAGTTCCGGGCTATCTTTCTTCGCAGGTATGCTTCCCTGATTTTCCTTTTTCGCAGCTGCACTTTCCTGAAATTCGTTTTGATCCGAAGCAATTTCTGGGGCTTCTTTCGGCGCAGCTAACATTTCCCTGCTTTCATTCCTGGTATCTACGGGGCTTTCGGTTTCCCTTCTAACGGTCTCTCTTCTACCCAATCCTCTGCTGCCTGCTGTCGGATTATTTCCTTCGTTTCTATTATATGATCTCTCCCACGTTCCCCGGCGGTTTGATTCTCTTGACGTTCCTCCGGTCCTACCGATTTCCTTTCCGCTTACAGGATAGCCAATTCTCATGAATTGATTTGCCGTTCTGGTATTCGCTCCCGCTCCCCTTAAGTCCGTTCTCCTTTTGGGATCATAGGGATTATCCGGCAGACGCTCTACGGTCTTCCAACCCCGTGGTAACTGATACTTTGGTATCCTTTCCTCCTCTTCTACTGTTACGGTTCTTCGGTTCGGAGCGGTTGTACTCTCCTCGGAAACCTCTGTTTTCTTTTTCTCTCCCTCCCCCAATTCGCGGCTTTGGGAAACGGACGGTAACGGTTTCACCGGTGCTGCCACTGCCTCTTTTGCCGTTTCCTTCTTTGGCTTTGGCTTCATTGCCTTCATGATTTCCGTTGCTTCAATCGGCTTATCGTCCCATTCCGTAGCAAAAAACTCACCTGAATTCAGAAAAAGAATGATTCCGCCTATATCGGAAAGCTTATAGCCGGAGTTCATAATATTACTCTCATCCGCCAAAAGCTTACCATCCAGCACCTGGTTTCTCAGCCGGGAGTCCCCCAGATAAATAAGCTCTGTACCACTATGGTCCCTATGAATTAAATAAGTCGGAAATATACTGTCTGGTTGTCCCAGCATTTGCATATGCAGAGTAACTTTGCACTGTCCATCCCTTGCTTCAATCCGGGCATATCCAACGTTCTTTCTCTTTATTCCATTTTCATATTGATACATATACGAAACCATTCTTTTATAGTCAGCCAAAATATCACTCCTTTGCTATTTAAAATTATCGATGTTTCATGATTCTTTTAAATATATTCCAAAGAAACCGTCAATATTCCAAACACCCTTTCCAATCCGCTCATCCGATATAAAATCCCTTTCTTACAATTAAAAAAACAGGGTTGCTGCATTTGTTTTGCAACAACCCTATGATTGTAAACTTATCTGCCTTTACACCGATGTTATCCCCAGGATACCTTCGATTCTTTATATTTTGATTCGAGGGTCAAAAGCCTTCCTAACAAATCGTCTTCATCATTTGCACAAATCAAGGAAAAACTTACGTTATAGGAAGCAATATTTTAAGTTTCAACTGTTTGAAGTCGTTGGTACTTAGAACACGTATTTTGTGGTCTTATGTACCATTACGTACTTCAACCCAAGCACTGGCGCTTTTACAGTGCTTGGTGGAACAACGTGTTGCGAATGAAATATGTTTCCTATTACTTGCCAACACATAAATTGTGCAAATTGATGAAGTTGGTTTGTATAAATCGGCTTTTGACCCTCAAAACATATTTTGTGAATTATTTGATCTTTATTGAATTCCCTTATGGATTTCCTGAAGGGATTTTACGCCTGCCGCCTGACTGCTCTTCATCTGCTTAATTCCGGCAATGGTTGCTTTCGCCGCTGCCATCGTCGTTACATAGCCAATTCTCGCTTTAATCGCAGCCTTTCTGATATAGCTGTCGTCCTGCGCGCTCTTCTTATCGATCGGCGTATTTACGATGATATCGATCTTGCCGTTCGTAACCGCATCTAAAATATTCGGTCTTCCCTGATATAATTTGAATATTTTCTCTGCCGGTATCTGCTTGGAGGTGATTAAATCATAGGTACCGCCGGTTGCCAGAATTTTAAAGCCGCAGTCTGCAAAGCCCTTTGCTACCTCGACAACCTCTACCTTATCCCGATCATTTACGCTGATCAATACCGTTCCGTTTAACGGAAGCTTCGTGCCTGCTGCCTCCTGCGATTTATAGAAGGCTTCTCCAAAGCTTCCAGATAAGCCGAGTACTTCCCCTGTGGAGCGCATCTCCGGTCCAAGTAACGGGTCCACCTCCGGAAACATGTTAAACGGGAATACCGCTTCCTTTACTCCGTAATGGATGAACTTCTTATCTCTTAATTCCTTAACCGGAGAAGGCTTCCCCGTAAGTTGGTCGATAATAATCTGGGTTGCCAGCTTCACCATATTAATGCTGCATACCTTTGATACCAACGGCACCGTTCTTGATGCTCTCGGATTCGCCTCCAGAACATAGACGATACCATTTTCAATGGCATACTGCATATTCATAAGCCCACAGACCTTTAATTCCTTGGCAATCTTTATCGTATATTCCTTGATGGTGTTCAGATTTTCCTCGGAAATGTTTAAGGATGGGATTACACAGGCAGAGTCCCCGGAGTGAATTCCCGCCAGCTCAATGTGCTCCATCACCGCAGGTACAAAGGCATCCACGCCGTCACTAATCGCATCCGCCTCGCATTCCAATGCATTGTTCAGGAAACGGTCAATTAAGATCGGCCGGTCCGGAGTAACTCCAACCGCTGCTTTCATATAGGTCGCGAGGCTTTCATCATCATGGACAACTTCCATTCCCCGTCCGCCCAGTACATAGGAAGGACGAACCATAACTGGATATCCGATTTTTGCTGCAATCGAAAGCGCTTCCTCTACATCGACCGCCATTCCGGATTCCGGCATCGGAATGTTAAGCTTCTCCATCATGATCCGGAAATGATCCCGATCCTCTGCAAGGTCAATCGTCTCGGGTGTGGTTCCCAGAATATTCACGCCGTTTGCTTTCAGCTCGGCAGACAGATTAAGCGGTGTCTGTCCTCCGAATTGCGCAATCACACCAAGCGGCTTTTCTTTCTCATAGATGCTTAATACATCTTCTACGGTCAACGGTTCAAAGTATAATTTATCCGAAGTATCCGCATCGGTAGAAACCGTCTCCGGGTTGCAGTTGACAATAATCGTTTCGTATCCCAGCTCCTTCAGGGCAAATGCGGCATGTACGCAGCAGTAATCAAATTCAATACCCTGACCGATACGGTTCGGACCTCCGCCGAGTATCATGATCTTCGGATTTGGTGAAATCGGAGATGTATCTTCCTTAAGATGATAGGTTGAATAATAGTAGTTAGAATCTTCTGTTCCACTCACATGGATTTTATCCCATGCCTGTTTGATCCCCGCCTGTATTCTGCTGTCCCGAATTCGCTTCTCGGGTACGTCCAGCAGTAAGCTTAAATATTTATCTGAGAACCCATCCCATTTTGCAGTTTTTAAAACCGCAGCTGGCGGTACGGTGCCCTTGAATTTCTTTATTTCCTCCTCCTCAAGCACCAGTTCCTTCATCTGTTCAATAAAATAATGCTTGATCTTCGTCTGCTGATAAAGCTCCTCTACCGTAGCACCTTTTCTTAATGCCTCATACATAATAAACTGGCGTTCGCTGGTTGGTACATGAAGTAAATCCAAAAGCTCTTCCTTCGTTTTGGAGGCAAAGTCCTTGGCACCGCCTAAACCGTAGCGTCCTGTCTCCAGACTGCGGATTGCCTTCTGAAACGCTTCCTTATAGGTCTTTCCGATACTCATAACCTCTCCGACGGCACGCATCTGCGTTCCCAGCTTATCCTCAGCACCCTTAAACTTTTCGAATGCCCACCGTGCAAATTTAATTACTACATAATCACCGTCCGGCACATATTTGTCCAGAGTCCCGTATTTTCCACAGGGGATATCCTTTAGATCCAGGCCTGCCGCCAGCATCGCCGACACAAGTGCGATCGGAAAACCGGTTGCCTTTGATGCAAGTGCGGAGGACCTAGAGGTTCTCGGATTGATTTCGATCACAGCAATTCTACCGGACACCGGATCATGGGCAAATTGAACATTGGTACCGCCGATTACTTCAATCGCATCCACAATCTTATATGCCTGCCTCTGCAGCTCCTCTTGAACCTCCTTCGGAATCGTCAGCATCGGGGCGGAACAGAAGGAATCCCCGGTATGCACACCAAGAGGATCGATATTTTCAATAAAGCATACGGTAATCATTTTCCCGGTTGCATCCCGTACCACTTCCAGCTCCAGCTCTTCCCAGCCTAATATCGATTCTTCTACTAATACCTGACCCACTAAGCTTGCCTGCAATCCTCTGGATACCACTTTTTTAAGCTCATCGATGTTATAAACCAGTCCGCCTCCGGCGCCGCCCATCGTATAAGCAGGCCGGATAACAACCGGATAGCCTAAGGTATCTGCTATCTTAAGTGCTTCCTCCACACTGTATGCCACTTCACTTCTTGCCATCTCAATTCCAAGAGTGTTCATGGTTTTCTTGAATTCAATCCGGTCCTCGCCCCGTTCGATGGCATCCACTTGTACACCGATCACCTTGACATTATATTTGTCAAGCACCCCCGCTTTCGAAAGCTCAGAACATAAATTAAGCCCGGATTGTCCTCCTAAATTCGGAAGCAGCCCATCCGGCCTTTCTTTTTCAATAATCTGAGTTAAACGGTCTAGATTCAGCGGCTCAATATAGGTGATATCCGCCGTATCCGGATCCGTCATAATCGTTGCAGGATTAGAATTAACCAATATAATTTCATAACCAAGTTTCTTTAACGCTTTGCATGCCTGCGTTCCGGAATAGTCAAATTCGGAAGCCTGACCAATAATGATCGGACCGGAACCAATGATTAAAATCTTATGAATATCTTCTCTTTTTTTCATGTTAATAACCATGCCCTTTCTTGATCACCTGCAAACCTTGTGCCGCAGGCTCATATTTGCGTGTTAAAAATCAATTTTTAACACTATCCTCCATCCTAATTGTTTGTACTATAAAATATCGGTATTGCTATGAACAAAGTGCACCAATGGGTTATTTTTGCCCAATTTCTAAACATATTACAGAAAACAAGGAAAATAAGCAACAGCAAAATTATTCCTGTAACAGAAAGGAAGTTTATAATTATACAATCGGCATTCCTGTCTCCCCCTTCCTCCTTACCGATCTTTGCCTGCTATATTTAACTCATACTTTTCAAACATCTTCGGTAACTTCCGGCACATCCCATATTTGCAATTCTTGTTATTATAAAACATCGTTCATATTTATGCAATTATTTTTTTACTATTATTTATATTAATGAAAATAATTATTAGAATTTATAAATAAAAGCCGCTCCCATTTAAAGGAAAGCAGCTTATTTTCAAATTTCTATATTATTTTTTAATGCGGACAGGCGATTCGCCAAGCCGGCAAATTGCTCCAGCGTCAACGCCTCTCCACGGATATTTTCAGAGAATCCTTCCTCTTGTATTGCCTTTTGTATCTCATCCTTCGTAAAGGAAAGCTCCGAGGAATTATTCAGCCCATTCACCAGGGTCTTTCGTCTTTGATTAAAGGATGCACGAATCAACCGGAACAATAAGGCTTCCTCTTTCACCTGAACGACCGGCTCCTTATGAAGGGTCAGCCGTATCACCGCGGAACCCACATTGGGGCGCGGCATAAAGCAATTCGGTGGAACATTTGCTACGATGTATGGTTCTGCATAGTATTGAACCGCAAGGGAAAGTGCGCCATAATCCTTCGATCCTGGGCGTGCCTGCATACGGTCGGCAACTTCCTTCTGTACCATAACAGTTACATTGTCAAGAGGTACATGACGTTCAAACAGCTCCATAATAATCGGCGTAGTAATATAATAGGGCAGGTTTGCAACAACCTTAATGGGTCTGCCGGCATTTTTCTCCTGTACCAGAGCCATCAAATCCACTTTCAGTATATCCTCATTTAGAACCGTTACATTGGAGTAGGAAGAAAGAGTCTCGGAAAGAATCGGGATCAGCATCTTGTCAATCTCAACCGCAGCAACCTCCCTTGCATTTTCACAGAGGTACTGCGTCAGCGTTCCGATTCCCGGCCCAATCTCCAATACAAAATCTTCCTTTGTGATCTCTGCTGCCCGGATGATCTTGTCCAGAACATGGGTATCAATGAGAAAGTTCTGCCCGAATTTTTTCTGAAACACAAATCTATATTTATTTAATATCTCTATCGTATTCCTGGGATTTCCTAAATCAGCCATCTCTTACCTCTTATCTTCGCTATCGATTCGATAGAATTTCATAGCATTTTCTCTTGTTACCCGTACAACTGTCTCATAATCCACGTTCTTGATTCTGGCAATTTCCCTTGCCACATAAGGCAGATACAGGGAGCTGTTTCTCTCCCCCCGATGCGGAACAGGGGTAAGGTAAGGACAATCCGTTTCAAGCACCAGCCGGGAAAGAGGCGCATAGGCTACCACTTCCTTAAGCTTTCTTCCGTTCGTGAAGGTAACGACGCCTCCGATTCCAAGATAGAAGCCCATTTCAAGATATTGCTTTGCCTGCTCCACACCATAGCCAAAGCAATGAATAATTGCGCCAATCGTGTCCGCATTCGCTTCCTTCATCATATGATAGGTATCGTTTGCCGCATCACGGCTGTGGATCACCAACGGAAGGTTTAATTCCCTGGCAAGCTCCATCTGTCTGGCAAACCAGATTTTCTGCGTTTCACGGTCCGTCGTATCCCAGTAATAATCCAATCCGATTTCACCGATTGCCACCGTCTTAGGATGCTTTGCTTTTTCTTTCAGCCAGGCAAAGCTCTCTTTGGTCAAGTCCTTGGTATTCTCGGGATGAATTCCAATTGCACCATATATAAACGGATACCGATCCATTAATTCTATTGTCTTCTCAACCGTTTCTAAGGTAGAGCTTACATTCACCACATACCCGATTTCCTCCTTTAAGAGGCGGGCAAGGATCTCTTCCCGGTCAGTATTAAATGCATCATCTTCATAATGTGCGTGCGTTTCAAATATCATTCGTTTGTCCTCTTTCTAACTGCTTTTCGTATCTTATTCTAGCATAGAGTTTTCAACAAATCAATTACAGTAATCCTTTCTTCCGTTTTGATTACAGCACGAATTAATCAACCTTTTTCCTTCCTTTTTCCTGATCTTGCTCTTTGGCAAAATAGGAACTCCGGCAAAACATAAAATGTCCCGAAGCCATGGCTACCGATTCTGCCGTTTCAGATGCCATACGCTTCGAGACCTGAGAATCATCTCTATCTCTTATTGTTCTTCGGTCCAATCCCTTCCTCTCTGACATTATGCTCCTGGTTTTGATTCCTGGGCTTTACGGAATTGGTTACACTGTTAAATTGCTCCTGTTCCTTCTTTTGCTGTGCTTTTTCCGTCTTTTCTCTATTCATACTAATAACCATGCCCTTTCTTGACCACTAACGCCCATGCTTTTTTGGCATAAATCCTGTAGAATAGCTACTTTTGCTATTCTTCCAAAGGCTCTCGTATTTAAAGAGACTTTTTGCTCGTAGCTTTTGCAAGACTATTCACCTCGGAATTAGTATGGATAATATCCTGCAAAATATGTGTTTTTATTCTCCATCGAAACCTTGATATGAACGTCATAAGCCTTCTTAACAAATCGTCTTCTTCAAATATGTTTCCTATTGCTTTTCAATGCATTAATTGTGCAAATTGATGAAGTTGAGTTTATAAATCGGCTTTTGGCGCTCATACATTTCCTTCATGAACATAGTTCAGCTTCTGCCTTGCCACCTC
The DNA here is from genome assembly GCA_015057615.1 of Lachnospiraceae bacterium. Classification (GTDB taxonomy): domain Bacteria; phylum Bacillota; class Clostridia; order Lachnospirales; family Lachnospiraceae; genus Mobilitalea. The sequence goes on from SVEA01000023.1 coordinate 13,900, forward strand.
CGCCAAACGATAAACCATCTGTATCGGTGTCGCATCCCTATCCTGCATCTTCCACCTTGGGAAAAACCGTGAGATATGAAGGGGGATGTCCGGGGAAATGCCGGCAAGCCATCCGGAAAGCGCCTCCATCTCCTCCTCACTGTCATTCTCTCCGGGTACAATCAGCGTTGTTACCTCCACATGACAGCTTTTTGCTGCAATTTCAATGGAGCGCTTTACACAGGCAAGGTCTCCCCGCAGCTTATGATAGTACTCCTCGGTAAAGCCTTTCAGATCAATATTAAAAGCATCGATTAGAGGTAGTAATTCGCGGAAAGGCTTCTCACAGATATATCCGTTGGTTACAACAACATTTTTAAGATTACTTTCCTTTGCCAGAGCCGCTGCGTCCCGGACGAATTCATACCCGATCAGCGGTTCGTTATAGGTAAATGCAATCCCGATATTACCTGCGCCTTTTAACTGCAAGGCTTTCTTAACAATCGCCTCCCCGGGCATCACAGCCGTATCGATCTGCCCTTCACCAATCATGGAAATATCACAGTTCTGACAGAACGGGCAGCGTAGATTACAGCCATAGCTTCCGATCGACAGAATCCTGCTGCCGGGGTAAAAATGATAGAGCGGTTTTTTTTCGATCGGATCCAAGGCAAGTGCCGTCAGCTTTCCATAGTTCTCACTAATAATTTTATTATCCCGATTAATTCTTCCGCGGCAAAATCCAACCTGTCCCTGCTCCAGACTGCAATGGTGCGGACAGATCTCACATACTGCCTTCAAGAATGTCTCACCACCTCAAAGCGTTCCATCGTAAATGTCTCATTGTCATAGATTCCGGCTTTCTTCTTCGCTATGGCAACCTGTTGACGGACGCTGTCCACCCCTTCCAGGTTTGGAAGAAGAAGCCCTCTTTTCCTGCCGGAGGTTACAATCACCCCATAGCGCCTGACATCCAGTTCCTCCATGGAGCTAATCTTCTCCGGCTCCGCCAGTACATCCACACTGTAAACCAACTCCGGCAGCTCTTCCTCTGTTACCGGAGGAAAGCGCGGATCCTCGAATCCGGCACTTACGGCATTATGAAGGATTTCCTCTGCCACACTGCCGGTAACCGGAGAAATCGTACCGATACAGCCTCTTAGCTGTCCATATTTCTTCAAGGAGACAAACACACCCGCCTTCCGGCTTCGCATCTCCTTCTTAAGATCTTCCGGCAGCTTGGCATACTTACCGGTAGTAACATAGGTTTCCAAGGATAAACGGGCGAGCTTTACATAGGAATCCTCGTTCTTCTGATTTTCCAGTGCGATTGCCCGCTGCTTTGCCGCAAATATTGTATCAAAATTCCGGTTTCTATCCTCCCCGGTAATCTCATAAGCGCATACTGCATACCCCACTCCAAACGGTCCTTCATAGGACAGCAGCGTCGGTTTCACTGCCAAGTTATCTAAGGCTCCCGCCATAATCACAAAGGACCGCAATCCGCATTCGGCAGCTGCCTCACAAAAATCCGGCGTAAATTCCATAAATTGCAGGAAATTCCCTTCCGCCATTGCGTCCGTCACTTCCTTATCAAACTGCGGACCTTCCTTTGCAAATCCATAAGGTCCATCTTCTTTCAGCTTATGGGAAAGGTCACCGCTCGCAACAAAGACAATCCTTTTGTTCTGCTTTTCTGCTGTCTCTGCAATGCATTTTCCCAAATGATAATGCTCCGGTATCGATAATCCGGACAGCCCGATGCGGACTAATTTATAATCCTTTAAATATTGATTGATAAAATAAAGCGGTATCATAGTTCCGTGATCTAAGGAAGGGTCTTTTTCTCCTAAAGTGCCGGCTTCTATGCCCTCTCTTTCCGCAAGTACCTCCAACATTTCCACAAATTCCTCATCGTATTCCACCTGGAAGGATATCTGCTTTGCGCCAAACCCTGCGAAGCTTCCCTTTGCAGATCTTCCCGGTGATATATGGAAATAATCAGAATACATGATGGTATGGGGTGAGGCTATGATGATGGTATCCGGCTTTAAAGCGGCGATCTGCCTCGCAATCGTATGATAGCTTTCCGTGGTTTTACGGATCTTTATTTCCTCCCCTTTCCCGATCTTCGGTAAAATAATCGGCGGATGGGGAACAATATAGGCACCAAGCAGCGGCATAGCGTTACCTCCTTCTTTATATTACGAATCTAAAAGACAGTATAACTTTACCATATTTCTTCCAAACTTTCAAACAATTGTTCTTTGTTTCGAAGTGATTTAGCGTTTCAAGGAGAGTGAATCAAAGAAGCCAAATCGAATTACGGCAGGATCCTTTTTGTTCGGATTCCTTCACCACGAATCGTTAGCGTACTACCGGTACTGTTCTTAGACCCATCCTCATCCGTCGTATTTTAATATCTAAGACAAACAACAGCTGTCCCGGCAGGTTCTTCGATACCATGCGGTGTAATCTGTATTATCCGCCAAATTCCCATTCTCTATTCCGAGCAGCTGCTTCCCCTTTCCCTCTACCGCAACCTGCAGAACCGCCTCCGTATTATTCACCTCTCGTCCCATACCATCCCTCAGCTGAACCTCAACCTGTATAATTTCGGCTTCTTCCTCCACCCGATCATACCGGTATATTTTTGTCCGCATATCACAAGGAAGTCCGGTTATAACAAGAGAATGCTGCGCCTTTTTCCCCGGAGTCTCCGCTCTTAGCTCTCCCCGCTCAAATGCAGCCTAGCAAACGGCATAGCCGCGTGCCTCACCCAGGTAATTAATGCCTGTCCACAAAAACTACCCCGCTATGAAATCCCGACTTGTCACTGCCTTCCATGCTTCGAAGGAGTGCCCCTCTTCCTAAGATCGGTTTCTTTGGAAACCGCTTATGATCCTTATCATAGAGATGTTCTTTATAGTTATATCCGATCACATCCAGTACCTCTGACAGACCGATCCTTGAAGCTATCTCCAAATATGCAGATGCAAAGGTGACCGGCCTTGAGGTATCATATTGCTTCACCAGCTTTCCTAAATGCGCCGTAATCACAGTTATTATTAAAGGCAATAAATTCACTGCCGGAAATTCCTTTTCGATAGTGAGGACGTAAATGCCACGTAGATTCCCGGCAGCGGCATGTAGCTGAACAGGTCAAAAGCATGCTGCTGTTTTCTTTCCTAAAATATAAGATTCGTTAAAACTACACTTGCTATGACTCCCACGATCGTGGCTGTTAACGCTCCGGCAAGGGTATATCTGGTTTTCTTAACGCCTGCTGCCATAAAATAGACTGACATGGTATAAAAGATCGTCTCGGTACAGCTCATCATGATCGAGACAATTCTGCCGAGATAGGAATCCGGTCCATACTGTTTAAAGATATCCAGAACCAAGCTGGTCGCAGCGGAGGATGAGAACATCTTAATCAGCGTGACCGGCACCAGTTCTGAAGGGAAATGAAGGAAATCGGTAAGCGGCTTGATTATATCCGATAGGAGATCTAGCGTCCCGGAAGCGCGTAAAATCCCCACAGCCACCATTAAACCGATCAAGGTAGGCATAATATCAAGCACCACCTTAAAACCGTCCTTAGCCCCCTTAATGAACTCGTCATAGATATTCGTCTTCGTTACCAAACCCAAGGCTATGATATAGAAAAAAACAAACGGAATTACATAATCCGAAAAATAAATAATAAACTTCATATTCAACCTCATTTCTGCGCAGCTTTTTATGCATCATCATATTTCTCCACCAACGGCGGCACAAAGTGTTAACGTCTTCCCCGCTGATTGCTGCATCTTCTTGCAATTAGTGCAAAAGCAACTCCAACAAACGTAGAAATTAAGGTGGCGATAATCCCTGCTCCCAGAATTTCCGCCGGATTTACAGATCCATACTGGCTTCGATACGCAATGATATTTACCGGTATTAATTGGAGTGAGGAAATATTAATGATTAAAAAAGTACACATATCGCAGCTTGCGACATTCGAATCATGGTTTAATTTCTTCAATTCCCGCATTGCCATTAGCCCCATGGGAGTGGCCGCCCAACCCAATCCCAGTATATTCGCTATGATATTGGATGCCAGATATTCATTTACAATGTGGTCTTTCGGGATATCGGGGAACAGAAGCCTCAGAATCGGCCGAAGTGCTCTGGTAAAAGAAGCTACCAGCCCGCATTTCTTAGCTACCTGCATCAGCCCTGTCCACATCGCCATAATTCCCAACATTGTGATACAAAGCGAAACCGCTTCTTTTGATGAGTTCAGAGTGGCGTTACTTACCTCGGCTATATTTCCCCGTAATATTCCTACTGTAATTCCTAAAATAATCATAATTCCCCAGAGATAATTTAACATTTACACCCTCGCTTTTCTTCTTCAATCTATAAAACTATATTCCAAAAAAAGCGTATCATGTACTAGTTTTCCAATAATTAAGGTGCTATTTGCTCCTCTTTTACATAAATTGTTTAAATTGTGCTATGTTTTGACAAATATTTTAGTTGACATCAAAATATTCCTATGTTATTTTATTTAATGCTATATACAAAAAATGTAATTTAGGTTTTATTGCCTTGAAGCATTTTCGTATTTGCATTTATTATTCCCCAATACACTTGAGAAAAGGAGGCAATATAGGTGAAAAGTACAGGCATCGTAAGAAGGCTCGATGAATTAGGAAGGATAACACTTCCCATAGAGCTGAGAAGAACTTTAGATGTAAACGAAAGAGATCCTCTAGAAATTTTCGTTGAAGAAGGAAAGATCATTCTTCAAAAATACGAACCTACCGATATCTTTACCGGTGGCAAGGATAACCTGATTGAATATCAGGGTAAGAAAGTTTCAAGAGATACCATCCTGGAACTTGCGAAACTTGCAGGAATTGTACAATAGTTTACATATTATATCCATAATTAATAAAAAGAGGGCTTGCCCTCTTTTTATTAATGTATTTAGAGATAAAATGGTTCTATAATAAATGCTGAGGGTGTGTGAAAAACATACTTCCAACATTTATTATAGAACCTATTATAGTACCATAAATTATTGATATGAGTTCGATATATAAAAACCATGAGTATGAATCATCTTAAGGATGACTTATGGTTCTCCCATCCTTATTTTATGACCGGTACACCTTTGATCGGATCATTTGATCGCAGGCTCGTTATAGCACTGTACAAACGGCTTCACGCCCCATATGGTACCCGGTTCAACATAGTAATATTCTTCGGTTGGTGTTCCATTCTTAACGACAATTCCAATCGGATACCTTTCCCCATCCGTTGGCGGCAGCACATTCTCATCCTCAAGCAGCATAGGAACACCATTGCGCGCCGAGTAGGATACCGTTCCTGCCTCCTCGTCATTGATGTAGAAGGATTTTACCATAGAATCCATCTCCGCACCATTATTGAAATTACCTTCGGTAATGATCTTAAGCGTATGCTTACTGCCGTCTTTATCCTTCTCAGTCACTACCTCTGTTGTTTTTCCCTTCCCATTCGGGATATCATTACTCCAATCCCCCTGGTAATAGTAGTATCCCTGTTCTCCATTACTTTCCGTCAATTGAAAGGCAATGCCCTTGCCTCTTTTGATGCCCTGATCAATGGTTCCGGAATAAAGATTTTTATCTGTAAACAGGATCATTCCATCGCCCTTCGAGATGTTGCCTTCCCCTAAGGGACTATAATAGACCGGAATATCAACCGCAATTTCCTTGATAAAGAATTCCGAATTCATAATTTTCTTAATCTTTCCTATATCCAGACCCTCTACCGCATCATACAAGGTTTTAAGCGTTTCGTTTCGTTTCTCTTCCACTTTCTTTAATTTGGCTGCCTTCTCCAGCGTAAAATCCAATTCTTCGCTGTTGATATGCTCTTTCGCACCCTCTAATAGGGTAATTGCTGTCTGATACTTCTCCTGGGTGATATAAACATTTGCCATACCGATGTAAGCCTTGTCTTCCTCCGGAAGCAGGTGCATGGCCTCCTGATATTTTGCTATCCCATCTTTATAATTTTCCTGAAAGATAAATTCCTCCGCCTGTTCAAGGATCGTATCATACTGCTGCTTTATAAGATGAGACTCTACCACCGCAAGGATCTGATTTAACTCTTCGCTCTGGGTTATGGTTAGCCCCTCCAGCACTTCTGCCTGTGCCTCTTCGTATTTGCCACTCTTAATATAAGCCTGCGCAATCCTTTGGTAGGAAATAACTTCCTTACTTTTGATCAGCTTCGCTTTTTCATATTCCTGGATCGCCTTATCATATTCCTCATTGGAATAATAGACATCACCGCGGGAAATGGTCTGCTGATATTCATAATCCGCTTTTCTTGAAGTTACCTCTTCAATCTTTTCCTTAATAGCAATCCCAGCCGTCTTTTTATAGCAATTACGCAAAACCTCCAGGGCTTTATCATAATCATTAATACCAATATAAGCCTCCGCCAATTCCATGGATAGATACTCCTGATCGCTGCCTTTCATGGATATTGCCTTTTGATAGGATTCTACCGCCTGCTCATAATCGCCTGCCTCCAGAAATTGCTTCGCCATTACCGTCTGCTTCTCATACCGTCTGCTATCCCTGTTCTTTTTAAACAGAAAGATTCCCATGATACCTAAAATTAAGATTAGGATTAATACAATAATTTTACCTACTTTTGCACGTAATACCCCACGTAACACAAATTCACCTCCAAAAGACAGATAATCCCCTTCAAGAGTCCCTTTGAATAAGCTCTTGGTAAACCTCCCGTTTGCTTATTCCCCTATCTTTAGCAACAGCTTTCATTGCCTCTTTCTTATCCAGTCCCTTATCCATGTAAATCTGCATGTGTTCTATGATTGTAATAGCATCCCACCGGCTCTGCTCCTGTGCCTTGATTTCCTGCAGGGATTTTCCCTCTATGACTAGTACATACTCGCCTCTGGGAACCTCTGCCTCAAAATGAGCGATTGCTGCAGAGATTGTTGTTTGCCAGGCTGTCTCATATCTCTTTGTAAGCTCTTTGATAACAGTAACTTTTCGGCTGCCTAAAATATCGTATAGCTCCTGTAACGTTTTACATAATCTGTGAGGTGCTTCATATAAAATAATGGTTCTTGTTTCTTTATCTAATTCTTCTAAAATCCGAAGCCTGTCTTTCTTATCCGAAGGCAAAAATGCTTCGAAGCAGAATCTCCTTGTCGATAGGCCGGATAAGGTCAGTGCGGTGACCGCTGCACAGGCTCCCGGCAGCGAGGTTACACGGATCCCGGCTTCATATGCCTGTCTTACTAATTCTTCCCCAGGATCGGAGATACCAGGGGTACCGGCATCCGTTATCAGCGCAATATTCGTGCCGTCTTTCAGCCGCTCTACCAGGTATTTTGCCTTATCCACTTTATTAAATTCATGATAACTGGTCATCGGTGTCTTAATTTCAAAATGATTCAGCAATTTTATACTGTGTCTGGTATCCTCTGCTGCAATCAGGTCCACCTCTTTCAGCGTTCGAACTACCCGGTAAGTAATATCCTCTAAATTGCCGATCGGGGTGGCACATAAATATAGCATTCCGGACATGATGGCTAACTCCTTCTAATATCCATAGATATCGTAAATTTCATTGGTATAAACATTTGGCTTCTGATATACGATCAGAGGCGCTTCCACCGTAAGTCTGGACTTTCCACCTTTCAGGCATTCAATTAAAACCATGTTCGGCTCCTTATCCACATAGGGATGCACAAGCTTTAATCTCTTCGGCTCTAATTGATAGGAACTTAAGGTGGTTAAGATCTCAACCAGACGAAATGGTCGATGCACCATATAGAACCTTCCATTCGGCCTCAATACCCTGCTGGCTTCCCGAACTACGTCCTCTAAGGTACATAGAATCTCATGCCTTGCGATTGCCTTTGCCTGATCCGGATTGACCAGCCCATGATGATTATGCATATAAGGTGGATTACAGGTAACAACATCAAAGGAAGCCCGTCCAAAAACAGAAGAGGCCTCCTTGATATCTCCTACGACTATATCAATTTTATCTTCAAGGTAATTGATCCTTACACTGCGCTTTGCCATATCTGCACTTTCCGCCTGAATCTCAAGACCGGTAAAATGCTTTCCCTCGGTCTTCGCTTCTAAAAGGATCGGTATGATTCCGGTTCCTGTACCGAGATCAAGAACCTGCTCCCCCGGATTGACTCTGGCAAATCCGGAGAGCAGCACCGCATCCATTCCAAAGCAAAATTTATTAACATTTTGGATAATTTGATAATCTTTTCTATGAAGGCTATCTAGCCTTTCTCCAGGCTTTAGATACTCCTTTGCTTTCTCCATATTAATCATCATTGAGAAGAGATTTTCCTTCCTTCTTTTCCAAAAGCTCCAGGACCTTCAGCTCTTCATCTTCAATAAACGTCTTATCCTTCTTTCTTCTTCTATTAAACTTTAATTCCTCCACCTTATATTCACGTACTTCTTTCTCATCGTTTTCCAAGGTAACGATCACCTTCACCAACTGCTTTAGTACGCTGACGCTTTGCACTTCCCCTTTTAAGCTGTCAGAGGTAGTAACATAATCTCCTACATTGGGAAGTCTGCTGTTTAGCTCCTCATATGCCTCTTCCTCATTTTTTAAGCAGCACATCAATCTTCCACATACCCCGGATATCTTTGTCGGATTAAGGGAAAGATTCTGCTCCTTTGCCATCTTAATCGATACGGGAGCAAATTCCGATAAAAACTCGTGGCAGCACAATCTTCTTCCGCAGATTCCGATCCCGCCTACAATTTTAGTCTCGTCCCTTACACCGATCTGGCGAAGCTCTATTCTTGTTTTAAATACACTGGCTAAATCCTTCACCAGCTCCCGGAAATCAATTCTTCCGTCTGCCGTAAAATAAAACAATACTTTATTGTTGTCAAAGGTATATTCGCAATCGATCAGCTTCATTTCAAGCCCATGCTTCTTAATCTTCTCTAAGCATATTTTGAAAGCATCTTTTTCCTTATCTTTATTTCTCTGCTCAATCGCATCGTCCTCTTCCTTGGCGATACGGATCACCGGCTTCAGCGGCTGAATAATCTTATCCTCTTCCACATCCCTCGGTCCCAAAACCACCCTGCCGTACTCAATACCCCTGGCGGTTTCGACAATAACATTGTCATTCTGCTTAATATTATACCCGGCGGGATCAAAAAAATAAATTTTACCTGCCTTGCGAAATCTCACTCCAATCACATTAACCATTGCTATTCTCCTTTATCGTAAGCAGCATCAATTCGATTGTAATATCAAAATTAACATTTGCCCTTAGTCTAAGTTTTGCCTTATCAACTGCATTTATAATATTTTCAATTTCATCGTAGCTTCGAAAGTTCGCCTGCTTTTTAATAAATTGATATTCCTCTTTATATAGTAATAGATTTAGGTCATTTGTGGCTTTCAGCATTAAGATATCCCGGTACCATAAAAGGATCAGATCCAGATAATCATCAATTGTACTTTTATTTGCAAAGGTCTTTAAGCCGGAAATAATTTCATAAATCTCCATCTCGTCCAGGTATTTTAAGATGTGAAGTACGTCATCCTTCGTCTTTTCAAATTCTTCCGAAGAGGCATATTTAATTGCTTTCCCTACATTTCCTCCGGAAAAATCAGCAGCAATCCTTGCCATATAATCCGGTACATGATGCTGTGACATGAGAAACTCTTTGATTAGCTGCTTATCGATCGGTCTTAAGTTAAGCATAACCGCTCTTGATAATATCGTTGGTAGTAAACGGTTTATATTATTGACCAGAAGCATGATTACCGCATACTCCGGCGGCTCTTCCATGGTCTTAAGCAGCGCATTTTGTGCTGCTTCCGTCAGCTTGTCCGCTGAATCGATAATATATATTTTATGGCGACTGCTATAAGGCTTGATCTGAATATCTCCATTTACCTGATTCCTTATGTCATCCACGCCTATGCTGGCTTTTTCATGGGTTACCCATAGAATGTCCGGGTGATTGTTTGAATCTGCCTGCATACAGGAGATACAGTGGTTACAGGAAGCCTTGCTGCCTTCTTCACACTGCAATGTCTTTGCAAATGCAGCTGCCAGCGTTTTCTTACCGCTGCCTTCTTCCCCATGTATAATGTAGGCATGAGAAACCTTACCGGACTCTATTGCGTTCTGTAGATGCTGTATGACACTTTCGTGTCCTATCATTTGATGGAAGCCTTGCATAATATCACTCCGTTCGCAAAAGGCATATCCTAGGTCAGGATATCTAACAACAGTCCTCTAATCTCGTCTATCTTATCTAAAATTATCAAATGATCCTTTTCGTCTTTAATCAATTCTGCTGCCAGCTCATCCAGGTTCTGATCCACTAGCTTGATCATAGTATAAACTCTATGCCGCCCCTTCCGATCCAGAAAATTCTCTCTTGAAAATTTGTGGGAGCGGTTCACGATCTCATTTAAAAACCCCCGGACAAGCTCGCGGTAACACTTCATATCCGTTAGATCCATACGCTTTGCCAGTTTCTTGCCCTGCGTCGTGATCTCCTCCAGCATGGTATTCAGCCTTGCCTGTAGATCGTGCTCTTCGATATTTGATATTAAAGCAAACTTAAAGGAACCGTCTGCTTCCTGCACCGGCTTTTTTGCCTCAACCTGATTCAATGCTTGCATATTGTTTACCTTAATATCCATAGATATCCTCCTGTTCGTATTGACTGCTGTTTGGCGCAGATTAGGATTGACTTACTTATGCCGGTCGCAGATTAGGATGCACGTCTGCACTTCTCTATCCTCGTATGAGTGTTTACTCGAGCAAGCTCGGTAAACTCTCCTACTCGGCTAGACTAATCTGCTTATACGTGTACATTATAACATAGGATGGCTTTTGTTTACAGTTAATTTTTTGATATCTTGGGTGACCTGGTGCAGGCACTCTTCTATATCGATATTATGATATCTCTTCGTTATTCCGGCTTTCTGTAAATTTTCTTCGGAGAAATCTTCCTCATCCGCCAGGTATCGTCTGCAGATCTCTGCGTACTTCGGCTGCTCCTGCTTTTGCTCTCTTCCGATGGAGCGGAGCAGTCTTATGTCCGCCTCTACCTCTAGATAGATCGGTTCTACTTTTTCCTTTCCAAAGTATTCTCGAATCTGTTCGTAGGTCTCTAAGGTCCCGATCATCAAATAATTGTTTTTATCCAGGGTAATTTGACCGTCATTTACCGTAAAGTAATGCCATACCCCCTGCGTCGTATGATAGAATCTATGCTCTATCACTTTCCTATCCGCCTTTAACTCTCCCAGCGTCTTCTCGTCTACGAAGTGATACTCTACCCCTTCGATTTCGCCCATTCGTATCGGTCTTGTTGTATACATAACAACCGTCTTAAGTTCCAGATCGGACCACTCTAATAAACGCTTATATAGCGTGTCCTTGCCGGTTGCACTTTTGCCTATGATAATAAATATTTTTCCCATTATTTTTCCTCTCTACGCTTTCATACTGATATGAGTATAATCAGCTTTTGTCACTCATATCATTACTTCTATCTCCTCTTTCCCGCCCCCGGATAATCCGGTAACGGTAAAGCCATCCTCGATCGCCCGGGTAATAAAGTCGATGAAATCCCTTTCAATTCTCTCCCCGGATACCAAGAGAGGGGTTCCCGGCGGATACATACTGATAAAATCGGCGCAGATGCGCCCGCAGCTATCCTCTAACTGGATAACTTCCGTCCCATGCTCCAAGGCTTCATAAGGATACCTCTGCATCACGGGGCGGGCAAACGATGCGTTTCCAGCCGGCTTCTTTTCCTTCCCCTGATTATAATTATCAAGCTCCCGGTCAATCGAAAGCAGCGCCTTTGTAAACCTCTCAAGGCCTTCCTCGGTATCGCAGATACTTGTCATTCCTAATATATAATCCCTGGATTCCATCTCCACCACAATATGATATTTTTCCCGAAGGTGTTCTCCCAGCTGATGCCCATTCCACGAAGTATTCGAAGTGAAAACCGTTATTTTCGAGGGATCCCAATCGTAGACCCCATAATTTCCTCTGATATCTCCAGTTAAAAGCTTTAAGTTTCTTAATTGCTCCATGGACCGATAGAACAGTGCCAGCCTCGCATAATAAGTATCAAATAAGCATTTTCCTTGCTCCTCTATAAGACGGATACAGCGGTCGATTCCTGCCATAAGAAGATAGGAGGGACTACTGCTTTGATAGACCGACAAATATTTTCGTATCCTGCGGTTTAATTCGGGCAGATTGGAATGCAATACTGCGGTCTGGGTAAATGCCGGCAGGGTTTTATGAAGACTTTGAATCACAAGGTCCGCTCCTAAGGTGACTGCACTCTTTGGGAAACCGTCATGGAAGCCAAAATGAGCTCCATGCGCCTCATCCACAAGAAGTACCGCCTTGTACCTATGTGCGATATCAGCGATCCTTCTAATATCGGAAACCACTCCCTCATAGGTAGGGGAGGTGATGATGATCAGCTTGATATCCGGATTCTTTATCAACGCCTCTTCGATTTTTTCCGGAGAAATTCCACAATTGATCGGTATTTGCTCCGCCATTTGTGGATAAATATAGACCGGCTTAAGCTGCTTCATAGAAATCGCATGATACACTGCCTTATGGCAGTTTCTTGCAACCAGAACCTTATCCCCCCGATATGTCGCAGCCGATATGCCGGCAAGAAGCCCAGCTGTGCTGCCATTTACCAGAGGAAACGCTTTGTTTGAATGATATATTCTGCTGATGCGCTCCGAGAGTACTCTTAAGATATTCTCTGGCTGATGCAGGTTATCAAACCCCGGGATCTCTGTAATATCGATCGCATAAGGATTCTCCATGGAAAGCATCGAAGTATTTCGCTTATGCCCGGGCATATGCATGGGATAATAATCTTTTTTACTGTATTTTACCAATTTATCATAGAGTTCGTCCATTTTTAAGTCTCACCTTTCCCGCAGCCTGCCAGTTTATCCTTTTCTTTCTGATTTTTGCCGATACATTCTTTGATCCGCCAGAATCAGACATTCCTCCAAGGTTGTCTGCGCATTTGGAATCAGCATGTTCCAGCCGTAGCTTACCTGTACCTTATATTGATTCTTACCGCTATGGTTAAACAAATCCAATTCCTCCTTAAACTTCTTAAGGAAGGCATCCAACTTCCGGGCATCATAGTCCATTCCGATGGACATAAACTCATCCCCGCCATAGCGTATGCAAATCTCATCATCCTCCGCCGCCGCGCTGATCGCTCTGGCAATCGCCTGCAAGGCAACATCCCCCTGCGCATGACCAAAGGTATCATTGATATACTTTAGATTATCCATATCGATCGTTAAGACCATAAAGCCAACCTGCTTTTGTATACATTGCTTCAAATACTTCTGCCCCAGCGTTTCGATTCCTCTCCGGTTATACAGATCGGTAAGATCATCCTTATAGGACATATCCTCCAGCCTATAGATCAAAAGATTAAGTTCCCTGTGGATTCTCACATTCTCAATTGCATTACCGATGTTGATCAGCCAGTTTTGAAACGTAATCATATCGATCTGAAGCCTTTCATAGCTGATCGCAATATAACCAAAATTTTTATCCAGATAATGCAGCATTGCAAAATAATAAATCATGGGCTGTTCTTCTGTAAATTCTTTCGTAATTAGATTCCTTCGCGAAAAATTTATTTTACGATGCTCCCTTTTATTCCGTATTCCAAATTCCATCACCATTTCATTATTTCCAAAGGAATGATTCGTGTCCCAATCCTCTCTTAAGCACAGTAAAAAGCTCTTTAATTCGGTTTTATTCATAATATAAGCCTTTAAATTATTTACGACCTGTTCCAGCCTGGTAAGACCAGTCAAAGCCGTTGTCATGCGGGCATTTATTGCGATTTTCCTTTTCATAGAATCAAAGAGGGCGATACTATATTTTCTCTGCTTATTGCATTCATCATGCCAATCTTTTCTGCAGCCACAGGATTCCCGATACCGGGTCGTTGTTTTTATATAAAAATCCTCCGGTGTACCGTCGTTTCCCTGCTTTCGGTGTACGATATTGACCGCCTCCACACCGATCTCATGTACCGGGATGGTAACGGTTGTTAAGGACGGTACCAATTCGGAAGCATCCTCAATATCATCGCAACCAGTTACAACCACATCCTCCGGAACAGAAATTCCATTTTCCTCCAATGCATTACATACCGTAATCGCCATATAATCATTGGCACATATAATCGCCTGCGGCAACTCTAGGGATCCATTCAGCCAATGCCGGACCGCATCATAGCCCAATTCCTTCCAGAAGTCTCCATAGTAAATATGGTCCTCTTCCACAGGAATATTATGTTTGGCTAAAATACGCCGGTAGGTGCGTAATCTTTTCCCGGAAGCGATAGAATCCTTTGGTCCCGCCAAAAAATTGAGACGGGTAAAGCCGTGAACTTCAATTAGATGAGAGATTACATCTTCCAAGATATGGTCATCCTCGATTAAAACATTGTGGAGTCCTTCAATTTTCCTGCGCACGCTGACAACGGGGCAGGTACTGTATTTTTCAATCAACCTCTTAATGTTATTATTTAATTTATCTATTGTAAATGTATCTGGTGCAAGAATAATTCCATCAAAATCTTGGTAGTAGGGAAGTTTGGCGATCTCATTCTCTCCCATATCGAATTCCGGCTTACCGTACCCTCCGAAGCTGGTAAAGAAAGCAACATTATAATCCAGCTCCTTTGCGCGGGAGGTAATCCCTTTGCAGAGAACATCCTGAAATTCGTCATTTAATTGAGAAATAAACACACCGACGGTTCTTTTTCCATTCGCAAACATGATAGCGTTTCCCCTTTTCTCCTATACCGCCCTCAATAAAGCCATATAGAAAGCATTTTTCTATACTAAATATATCTCTTTTCCCTTGAAAAAACAATCCACCATTCCTATCAAAATAAATCCTGACTCGCCGAAACGAATCAGGATTTATTTTATCGCAATCACAATAATTAAATTAAACGTTACTATTCACACCCCTAACAAAGTCTATAGTATGATTTCGACAAATGATATCCAATAAGGAGTATTTGCATTCGTCGGTACTTTGGCTCCGTATTTTGGGGCCTTATGTACCGCTACGTAATGCAACTAAGCGAAAGCATCTCCGAATCGGATACATTTGTCGAAATCATAACATGGTATACATGTCAGGTGTGAATAGTAACAATTAAATTTAAGATAATATCATACGGTCGTTTGCAAATTCGCCGCCGCTGACACTTTGGAATTTTTCCAGAAGATCATTCACATGAAGCTTCTTTTTCTCCTCTCCGGATACATCATAGATGACCTTCCCCTCATACATCATGATCAACCGATTCCCATACTGGATCGCATTTTTCATATTATGCGTAACCATCAGTGCCGTAAGAGAATTTTGAGAGATAATCTGTTCGGATAGCTCCAGCACCTTTTGCGCTGTCTTTGGATCTAGTGCAGCCGTATGCTCATCCAGCAGCAAAAGCTTTGGTTTTTGAAGAGCTGCCATGAGTAAGGTCAACGCCTGCCTCTGCCCGCCGGATAAAAGGCCGGCTTTCGAGGTTAATCTGGTTTCCAGACCTAGATCCAATATTTTCAGCTTCTCTACATAGAGCTCCTTCTCCTCTCTTGTAATGCCCCATCCAAGTCCGCGCTTCTTACCCCTTCGGTATGCCAGAGCCAAGTTCTCCTGGATCTCCATATTGGATACCGTGCCCATCATCGGATCCTGAAATACTCTTCCCAGATATTTCGCACGCTTGTATTCCGGCATATAGGTTATGTCTTCTCCGTCTAGTAAGATCGAGCCCTCATCTGGAAAATAAACTCCGGCAATCATATTCAGCACTGTGGATTTTCCTGCTCCATTTCCTCCAATGACCGTGACAAAATCGCCGTCCCGCAATTCCAGATTCAGTCCGTTAAGAACCTGCTTTTCATTCACCGTATTGGGGTTAAAAGTTTTATATAAATTACTGATTTTTAACATGTCATACCTCATTTCTACGCGCTTTATATGTTTCCTACACGCTTAGCTCCTTTTTCGCACAACTGCCCTATTCTTTTTGAGTGCCGGGATGGAAAGCGCGATGGTGACAACGACTGCCGTAAATAATTTTAGGTCATCCGTATTTAATCCCAGCTGCAATACGACAGCAATAATCATGCGATAGATTACAGAGCCGATCATAATGGAAAAAAGGCGGGAAGCAAAATTTCTTGGTCTTAAGAATAAGACTTCACCGATTACAATCGATGCTAACCCGATTACAATGGCGCCTACGCCCATTTTAACATCCGCATATCCCTGGCTCTGCGTTACGATCGCGCCAGACATAGCGATAAGACCGTTACTAATGACCAGACCAAGAATCTTCATATGATCGGTATTGACTCCCTGCGCCCGCACCATGACTTCATTATTCCCGGTTGCCCGGATACAGCAGCCGGTTTCCGTTCCAAAGTACCAGTAGATCAAGCCGATCACAACTATGGTAAATACCAGTCCGATTCCCATGGTAACCCATGTCTGTAAAGTGGAATCTTGAATTCCGAGTGCCGCCGCTTCCGGAAGAAGCTCCTTTCCCATGGAGATCATGGTCCCCTGCCCGATTAAAGGTGTATTCGCCTGCCCCATAATTCTTAAGTTGACCGAATATAGCCCGACCATCGTAAGAATACCGGAGAGAATTGCGGGAATCTTAAGCTTTGTATGTAAAAAGCCGGTTACATATCCGGCAAGCATTCCCGCTAAAGTTGCCGCAAATACGGTTAAAAAAGGATTCCAGCCAAGCCGGACCATCAATACAGCACTGATGCTTCCTCCAAGGGCAAAGCTGCCTTCACAGGACATATCTGCAAAGTTTAATATTCGAAAGGTGAGATATACGCCAAGTGCCAGAATTGCCCAGGTAAGCCCTTGAGAAACCGCACCAAACATTGCCATAATTATATTCATACTACAAATTTCCTTTCCGTAGAAGATATCTATTCAGCAATTACGAGACTCTTTCGATGGATTATTGTATATACCGAAATGCATCTGCTGTATACACAATAATGACAATATTGATTTGAGAGTTAAAGGCCTTTCGGGCAAATAGTCTTCATCAACTTGCACAAATAATATTAGAGTTTTGCAATCACCTGGGAAAACCCCTATTTTATTGCGATGTTATCTCCATCACTCATCTAGTTTCGCAGCCAGCTCATCCGGAATTTCAATTCCCAATTGCGCCGCTGTCTCTTCATTAATTTTAAGAGTATATTCCTCATCCGGAATATACTCGATGGGCATTGTAGCAGTCTCCGATGTTCCTTCAATAATTCTTACCGCCTGCTCACCGGTTAATCTACCCAGCTTATAATAATCAATTCCGTAGGTCGCCAGGCCGCCATTATCTACCTGTCCTTCTTCTCCGCAGATTACCGGAATTTTATTCGTGTTTGCTATGGAAGCTATCGTAGGCATCCCCTCCGCAATAATATTGTCGGTAGGGGTGTAGATCGCATCCACGGTTTCCACTAAGGACTGTACGACCTGCTGGATTTCATTCGAATCGGAGACGGTTGTAAGAATCGCATTGATTCCCATGTTTTTTGCTTCCTCCATCGCCATCTCCGCCTGGATCTTGGAGTTACTTTCACTGGAACAGTAAAGAACCGCAACATTGATTGCATCCGGTACTAGCTGTTTTAATAGCTCCATCTGTCTTTTGACCGGTGTCAGATCGGACGTTCCGGACACATTACCACCGGGTGCATCATTTGCTTTAACCAATCCGGAGCTTGCCGGGTCCGTTACCGCAGTAATAAGAATCGGTATATCCTTGGTTGCATTGGCAACCGCCTGTGCAGCAGGAGTTCCGATTGCAAGAATCAAGTCATTGTTATCATTTACTAATTTGGTAGCTATTGTATTGGTATTGGGCTGATCCCCCTGTGCATTCTGGTAATCAATTTTAATCTTTTCCCCGTCTTGATAGCCGGCATCCGCCAGTGCATCCACAAATCCCTGATAGCTTGCATCCAATGCCGCATGCTTTACCAGTTGCGAAACACCTATTGTAAAAACCTCACCGTTTTTACCGGATCCGGTTTCTTTCACACCACAGCCAATCAGGGTTAAGCCCGCCAATGCCATAACCGCAATCCCCATCCGTAATTTATTCTTTATCATCATTATCCTCATTTCTACGCGGCTTTTTGCGTATTATGAGTTTGCGGACGCCGCGTGGACACAAACTCTGCGGGACTACTAAAGCACCATGCAAACGATGCCGTCCCTTCTCCCATAGAATAATCTATAATTTGCATAATTCGGAATTCTCTCCCGCTTTAAAGCTTTAACGCTTTTACCGGATAAAGTGTAACACCAAAAGAGTACTAAGTCAACTGTTTTTTCTGAATTTTAATAAAAGCCTGCTCCGGTATAGGAAACCAGGGCAGGCTTTTATTTTAAGGGATATTTCTACAAATCTATTTCTATATATTATTCCAGCTTTCTATTTACTCGATCTTAATCTTAAATACCACCGGATATTCGGAACGAATACCGCTTGTATTGATTTCAAGAGCCTCCTGTGTTCGATTCCAGTTAATTGCA
>SVEA01000211.1 GCA_015057615.1 Lachnospiraceae bacterium
GAACAAAGCAAGTAGAGCCTCTTCAAGAGGCAGATGGTAATAATGCTTGCGATACCCGCCTTTTAGGCGAGCATGTAACCAGCCCTTATAGGGCTAATAGCAAACCACCACTTGAAGTGGTGGTTGCTGACTTAGAAAAATTCGTCCTATCCAATAAAATGCTCTGCAAGGATGCGCACTCGCACGTATTGTGTTTTGACAGCAATGCTGCCGCGCTCGACGCTAGAATTTCGTAAGCGAAACTCTTTCTTAATGAAATCCTTTTCAAATAATTTGACAATTCTAATGATGGGTATTAGTATAAATATGGAACAAGTACTTATAATGATTCAATAAAAGGTACTATAATCAGTAGGAAGAAGGAGTTTTATTGTGTGTCAAAAAACGATTGAAACCCTAAAAAAGTGGATTGCAGAAAGCGAAAACATTGTTTTCTTCGGCGGAGCCGGTGTCTCTACAGAGAGCGGAGTACCGGATTTTCGAAGTGTGGACGGAATCTACAACATGAAGTATGCGTACCCTCCGGAGACCATTATAAGCCATTCTTTTTTTATCAAGAAAACGAAAGAATTCTATGATTTTTACAAGGATAAGATGATTTATTCCGATGCAAAACCGAATATTACCCATAAGAAGTTAGCAGAGCTTGAGAAAACAGGTAAATTAAAAGCCGTGATTACTCAGAACATTGATGGTTTGCATCAGGCGGCAGGAAGCAGCGTAGTACTAGAGCTTCATGGTTCGGTATTACGAAATTATTGTATGAAGTGTCATAAGTTCTATGGGGTAGATGAAATTTTGAATCAAAAAGATATCCCGCACTGCAGCTGCGGAGGAATTATTAAACCGGACGTAGTTCTTTATGAAGAGGGCCTTGATGAAGCGGTTCTTTATAATGCAATAAATAAAATATCGGAGGCAGACGTATTGATTGTGGGAGGGACCTCTCTCTCGGTCTATCCTGCCGCTGGACTAATTAATTTTTACCGGGGAAATAAGCTGGTACTGATTAATAAATCAATAACCCCATATGATAAGGAAGCAGATCTATTAATACAAACAGGCCTGGGAGAAGTTTTTTCCGTTTTATAAGGTGAAAAGAATAATAAAAATAATACCGATTTTAAGGTAAATTAGTTTATAAATTTATGGCGGTTTACGCTGTAATAAGGTATAATTATAAAAGAGATTTTATTTTTTACGCAGGATAGCTTCTACGATGGAATAGGCAGATCGAATATTTTTTTCATAGCAAGGAAAGCAGCTTATCAATTTGCCTGATTGTAGATTAGCATTGCATATCCGCATAATCTATAGTATATTTAAAAACATATAAGCAACAATAGCTAGATATTAGGTTATTATAAGTAATAATGCATATATTCACTATTAAGGAGGAACTACAATGAGTAATATCGATACTATGTCAGTGAATGCCATAAGAGTATTATCTGCGGATGGCGTTCAGAAGGCGAATTCTGGTCATCCCGGACTTCCCCTTGGTTCTGCAGCTATGGCATATGAGCTGTGGGCAAAACATATGAAACATAATCCGGCGGATCCGAAGTGGCCAAACAGGGACCGGTTTATTCTATCTGGTGGGCATGGATCCATGCTGTTATATTCCTTATTACATTTATTTGGTTACGGCTTAACCATCGAAGATCTCTCTAGGTTTCGTCAGGACAATTCTTTAACTCCGGGACATCCGGAATATGGTCATACGGTAGGAGTGGAAGCAACGACAGGACCTTTGGGTGCAGGTATGGCTATGTCCGTTGGTATGGCTATGGCAGAAGCTCATCTTGCAGCTAAATTCAATAAAGAAGGTTATCCGGTGGTAGATCATTATACTTATGTTCTTGGCGGTGACGGATGTATGATGGAGGGGATTACCTCAGAGGCAATGTCACTTGCAGGAACCTTGGGACTGGGTAAATTAATTGTATTATATGATTCCAATAAGATTTCGATCGAGGGTAATACCGATATTGCCTTTACGGAGGATGTTAAAAAGCGTTTTGAAGCGTTTGGATTCCAGACTTTAGTAGTAGAGGATGGTAATAATCTGGAGGAAATCGGTGCTGCAATTGAAGCAGCAAAAGCGGATTTATCAAGACCTTCTATGATAACTGTTAAAACAAAAATTGGTTATGGAAGTCCGAAGGAAGGAATGGCAAGTGCTCATGGAGAACCTCTTGGAGCAGATAATATAAAAGCCATGAAAGAAAAATTAGGATGGCCGAGCCAGGAACCTTTCTATGTGCCGGAAGAAGTTTATGCAAATTATAAAGCGCTTGCACAGGAAAAGGCAAAGGATCAGAAGGAATGGAACGAATTATTTGCAAAATACTGCAAAGAGTATCCGGAAATGAAGGAATTATGGAATAAGTTCCAGGATGAGGATGCGGCAAAGGATTTGCTTGAAGATGAAGAATTCTGGGCATTTGAGGATAAAGCAGATGCTACCAGAAACCTTTCTGGCAAGACAATTAATAAATTGAAAAATTATTTACCAAATCTGATTGGTGGTTCCGCAGACCTTGCACCTTCCACCAAGACGTATATGAGTGATATGGGAGATTTCTCAAAGAAGGATTATTCCGGACGCAATTTACATTTTGGTGTCAGAGAGCTTGCTATGACCGCGATCGGTAACGGCTTAATGCTTCATGGAGGATTAAGAGCTTATGTGTCGACCTTCTTCGTGTTCAGTGATTATGTAAAGCCGATGGCAAGACTTTCCGCATTAATGGGTGTACCACTGACTTTTGTATTGACCCATGACAGTATTGGAGTCGGAGAAGACGGACCTACTCATGAACCGATTGAACAGCTGGCAATGCTGCGTGCTATGCCGAACTTTACGGTATATCGTCCGGCAGATGCAACGGAATGTGCGGCTGCCTGGTATTATGCGGTAACCTCTAAGAAAACACCTACCGCATTGGTATTGACCCGTCAGAACCTGCCACAGCTTGCAGGATCTTCTAAGGAAGCCTTAAAGGGTGCTTATGTCATCTCAGATTCCAAAAAGGATACACCGGATGCTATTGTTATGGCAAGCGGTTCCGAAGTGGAATTAGGAGTTAACGCACAGGCGGAGCTTGCGAAGGAAGGAATTGATGTCAGAGTAGTCAGCATGCCTTCCATGGATGTATTTGAAGCACAGTCAGAGGAATATAAAGAAAGCGTTCTTCCGAAGAAAGTAAGAGCAAGGGTTGCCATAGAAGCCGCAACCGATTTTGGCTGGGGCAAATATGTTGGACTGGATGGAGCTACCGTTACAATGAAGGGCTTTGGAGCTTCCGCACCTGCAGGTGTATTATTTAAGAAATTTGGTTTCACAACAGAGAACGTAGTAAAGACAGTAAAAAGTGTTTTATAATAATCTTTAGTAAAGATTATTAAAGAATTTAATTGAATGTTATTCATGATTGTAATTCAAATGATATAAATCCTATAAGGCTTAGCTGGAAACGAGCAAAGTCTTATAGGATTTTTTGATTTATTATTCATGCTTATTTTATCGACATGGAGGGCATACCTTTTTTTATCCAAATCCATATACCCGTTTGTTTGCGTTCTGCTTTGCTCATTTTATGGTAGCTTTTTATGTAATAATTTGCATAGTAGAATAATAAAAAAGCGAAACCTATATTCAAATAAACATCTTTAAAATCAAATGTAAACCAATCAAATAACAATAAAAAATCTAAACTACCACCCCAGAACGTAACATCAATAAAGGAACACATAATACCTGCAATAAAAAAAATCAACATTCCGTTTATCAGTTTCTTTCCTTGAATCCAAAGATATGTAAGGTAACGATTTAATAAAACAATTACCGTTGATGCGATAATCTGAATAATAATCATAAGAAATACAGGTGTTTTATAATTAGTTATGCTAGCAATCCAATTTAAATTTGTATTCTGAACAGGCTGAAAGGTCAGAATACCGGAGAGCATGACTATATTACTAGTCATATAATATCGTGAAATCAACAATTTTATTACTTGGTCTATTATAGTCAGAGCAAGTGAGCATACAAAAGACTTTTTCACATCCATTTTCTCCTTTGAAGCAGATCAAATATTAATAACTGCAAACCCCTATTTATCATAAGAAAGGTAACGTATATATCTGATTATTATTGTAACCCATATTTATTTCAAATACTATGTTTTTTATTTGTCCTACGGCTTTATTTCTAATTGAAATTTAATATTGAAGTTATTGAAAAACACGGGTGGAATGGGATACAATGATAAGAGGTGGTTATAGGATGAAGGAGGGTAAAACATTGCCGAAGATTTTAATCATTGAGGATGAAGCTAAAATAGCAAGATTTTTGGAATTGGAATTAAAGCATGAAGGATATGAGGTCGTTATCTGCGGAGATGGCAGATCCGGTCTTGAGAATGCATTAAAGAGGGATATCGATTTGGTTGTTCTGGATATTATGCTCCCTGGACTTAGCGGAATAGAGGTATGCCGCAGGGTACGTCAAGAATCTCAGGTGCCGATTATTATGCTTACGGCGAAAGATGATGTAATGGACAAGGTAGCCGGCTTAGATATGGGAGCGGATGATTATATGACAAAACCTTTTGCTATAGAAGAATTGCTTGCAAGGATTCGAGTAGCATTAAATCGAAAGAAGATGATGTCATCCGAAGTGACAGTAGATGTACTGCAGATTGGCGAGCTGAAGCTGAATTTGACAAGCCATAGTGCATTCTATGGGGAAGATGAGCTGACGCTTACGAAGAAAGAGTATGAACTTTTGGAATATCTGATAAGGAATAAGAATATTGTTCTGACCAGAGAGCAGCTATTAAATAATGTATGGGATTATGAATACTTTGGCGACACGAATGTAGTGGATGTCTATATACGATACCTAAGACAAAAGATTGATGAGAAATATAATATTCACTTAATCTCTACCGTACGAGGTGTGGGATACATCATAAAGGATCAATAGCGTAAATAGTCTCGCACAAAACTTGCGAGCCTTTGGGAAGAATAGCAAAAGCAGCTATTCTTCAGGATATATGCCCAAAAAGCATGGGCGTTAGTGTGAAGCTGGAGGCGAAATCCTCCTAAAAACTGGAGGCAAAATCCTCCTAAAAACTGGAGGATTAATGAAATGAGTAATAAATTTATCGAATCGATTCGTAAAATATTAATAAAAACCATCCTCCCATTCAGAAAAAAGAAGGAGCAGTGGCTGAGTAATTTTCGTCTATCAATAGTTTTTAGAATCTCGGTTAATTATTTAAAGCTTCTACTTACGCATGGAATCTTATTTATGATCGTTTTTTTTCTTCTGTTTATGTACGAAGAAAAGCAGGATTTTGATAAGATGGCGGGAAAGATTATAGATTCTATCTCCCAAGAGGAGCAAGCGGCTATCAAGAATCCTTACGTCTTGCAGGGACTTACTATGAAAATCACAAGTAAAGAGGATGGCACGGAACTATATAATGATATTGCATATTTACCAATCTCGGATAAGGATTTTTACCATGGAATTCATTATGACAGAAAGAGTGACGATTATAAACTGGTAACAACGAAGATAGCGGAATTGTATCTTGACGGTATAGAATATCAGATGGAATTTCAGTATGATATGACGAGCAGTTATGGAGAATTTTTTGATCTTTTGTGGAAAGTAGTGCTGCTGTATCTTATTCTTATGTCTATGATCATTCATAAGGGAAAAAACAATGTGGAGAAGCTTTTTGAGCCTCTAAGAATCATGTCTGCCACAGCAAATCGTCTCACGGCGAATAATCTTCATAGTGAGCGGCTAAATGTAGAGGGAACAAAAAATGAATTAAAGGATTTGGCTACCGTGATTAATGCAATGCTGGACCGGATTGAGACTTCCTATGAAAGTCAGAAGCAATTTGTATCCGATGCTTCCCATGAGCTTCGAACACCAATCGCGGTTATTCAAGGCTATGCCAATCTATTGAATCGTTGGGGTACGGATAATAAAGAAGTTCTGCAGGAATCGATCGAAGCCATTCAGAATGAATCAAGATCTATGCAAGAACTGGTAGAAAAATTGTTATTTCTTTCCCGGCACGATAAGAAGACGTTAAAATTAAAGAAAAAGCTGTTTAATATGCGTCCGATCGTTGAGGATATGGTAAAAGAAACAAAGCTGGTTGCATCAAAGCGGATTATAAATAGTCCGATTTTAGAGGACGTTATTGTATATGGGGACAAGCAGTCCTTAAAGCAGGCAATTCGAATCTTTATTGATAATGCGGTAAAATACTCTCGCGAAGGCGATGAGATAACTATTATGTGTCAAAGGATGGAGGATGGGGATTGTGTTATTACCGTTAAGGATACGGGAATCGGGATGACAAGAAACGATGTCGATCATATATTTGACCGCTTTTACCGGTCCGATTATGTCAGGAACCAGAACATCACTGGTCATGGCTTAGGTCTTTCTCTAGCTAGATTAATTATCATGGCACATACCGGGAAAATCAAAGTTCGCTCCCAGTTCAAGAAAGGAACGAGTTTTATTATAACATTGCCTAAACGGAGTTTTTATTAAAGGAGGAACCCAAAATTATAATTTAGTCAATTTCTTCTTTTAATAATTCTTTACGATGTACAGTATCTACTATTATTAGGTTGTGTAATTTGGCATAGCTAGACTGAATACATATTGGAGGTGACAATATGTTAAATAAAATCAATACATTCTTAAGTTACTATATGGGTGCACGCATAGGCGTTTTTACAGGTTCCTCCATATGCAAATATTGGGATTTTAAAACACATTCAGATTTGTATGTAATGCAAATTGCTCCCTGGTATCTTAGTATTGAAATTCAAGCTTTATTTACTTTAATATCTTGTATTATTTGTATTATTATTAAATGCATAATAAGAAAAAAACTTAACATCAAATTAAGTCATAAGGAGTGAAAGCTTCTTTCCTTAAATAATTAGCAAGAATCAAATATATATGTTACAGAACTTTCTATTGTTGATTATTAAAGCAATTGTAAGGGATATTTAGATTTTCTACGCTTTTTATCATAAAAATATTTGCAGCCTCTTTTGGTATGGCACAAAAGGAGATTATTAATTTTATTTTTACTAAAATGTCTATCTTCAATAAGTTCTATAACCGTTTTTTTAATTTATTCTGGAATTATAGAGGCGGTTGCATTTCCATCTGTAATCGATACAAGAGGGTTAATGATTCTCAACCGCCTTATTTATCAAGTGAATTGGTTTGCAATATTATAGATTCTTAAACTGCGCCATATAAAGGTCGTAGTACATTCCCTTTTTTGCAAGTAATCCTTCGGAGTTACCTTCTTCTTTGATCTCTCCGTCATCGATATAAAAGATTCGATCTGCTTTTCGTATGGTAGATAAACGGTGAGCAATAACAAAGGAGGTTCTTCCCTTTAATAATGCTTCGATACCCTGTTGAACCATAAATTCGGTGTGGGTATCAATACTTGAGGTAGCTTCATCAAGAATCAAGATTTTCGGCATGGATACCATAGTTCTTGCAAAAGCAAGCAGCTGCCTTTGGCCGATGGAAAGTCCGGCACCTCGTTCTTTTAGCTCGGTATCATAGCCTTTTTCCAGCTTCATAATAAATTCATGTGCATTTACCGCTTTCGCTGCTGCGATGATTTCCTCGTCGGTCGCATCTAATTTTCCATAACGGATATTGTCCTTAATGGTACCGGAGAACAGAAAATTATCCTGCGTCATGATTCCCATCTGCCTTCTCAGGCTTTCAATGGATACCTCTTTAACATTATGGCCATCAAGGGTAAGGGTTCCTTCCTGAATATCATAGAAGCGGCTGATTAAGTTAACAATGGTTGTTTTACCGGCCCCGGTCGGTCCGACAAGAGCGATGGTTTCCCCAGGGCTAATATGAAAGCTTACATCATTGAGAACCTTCGTTTCCTCATCGTAGGAGAAGGATACATGATCAAAAACAACCTCTCCTTTTATCTCCGGAAGCTCCTTAACGAATTCCGAATCTGCAATATCCGGCTTGGTATCTAAGATATCAAAAATACGCTCTGCACCGGAAAGGTTGGTTATGATCTGATTATAAAAATTACTCAGGTTCATAATCGGGCGCCAGAACATGTTAATATAGGTTGCAAAAGCAATCAGTGTTCCGACATTATCTGCACCGATACCAAGTACTTTAACTGCCATAAAATACATGGAAATGGAACCAACGCCCCAGCTGATATCAATAACCGATCCAAATGCATCGTTTAATACAACGGCATGTAGGAAGGAATCCTGATGCTCCTTTAGCAGCTGTTCAAAATCCTCTTCCGTCTCCTCTTCTGCATGAAAGCTCTGAATGATGCGCATACCGGATAGATCCTCATGAATAAAAGCGTTCAGATTGGAGCTTTTTTTCCGATGAATCTGCCATCTGCGGTGGGAGCGGGTTTCAATATACCACATACCAAAAGCCATAAAAGGAAGGCTGATTAAGGAAGCGAATGCAAGCTTCCAGTTTTTCACCAGCATAATGGTCAGGACTGCGACAATTGTAATGAAATCCGGGATCAAGGTAGTTACACTGCTCGATAAAACATCTTTTAAAGAGTTTACGTCACCGATAATTCTTGCCAGAATCTTACCGGTAGGACGGCTGTCAAAAAAGTCAAAGCTTAGTTTCTGGATATGCGTATAAAGATCCTGCCGAATCGTCAGCAGTACATTATTCGATATCTTTGCCATAAGGTACATTCGCAGCTTAACTAATATTACAAAAAGAATATTAATTACTACGGCTGCAATTCCCAGTTTTAATAATCGGTCAAAATCCCGGTTGGCAATGTGAATATCAACCGCCCTTTCTAAAATCAAAGGATTGATAATCGTTATGGCTACCGTGACCAGCATAATAGAGATAACGCCGGCAATGGCACTTTTATATGCTAATAAATATTTAAAAAGTCTGGTTAAGGTTACTTTTTTACTGACGGATTGTATATGTTCATCCTCTCGAATTGCATTTACTGACATTCTGCCACCTCCTTAGCTGTAAAATGGGGGGAACCGACTGGATTCTCAGGATCGTTTAGATATTCCCCGTATTGAGCAATATAGGTATCATAATAATATCCTTTTCTCTGTAGGAGTGCTTCATGGGTACCCCGTTCAACAATTCTGCCTTCCTCAAGAATAATAATCTCATCGGCATTTTTAACCGCTGAAATTCGGTGAGCGATAACGATTTTCGTTGCATCAATCTGGGATAGAGCTAATTGAATCTGATGCTCCGTTTCCATATCCAGCGCAGAGGTGGAATCATCCAGCACAAGGATGGGTGTCTTTTTGGCAAGCGCTCTGGCAATACTGATTCTTTGCTTTTGCCCGCCGGATAGCCCGACGCCTCTTTCCCCAACGATGGTTTCATATTGTTGATCCATTCGTTCAATGAATTCACTCGCCTGAGAATCGGTTGCTGCCTTGATTACTTCCTCATCTCTTACTTGATATCTTTTTCCCATCTTCACATTCTCACTGATGGTGTCAGAGAATAGGAAGATATCCTGCATGACAAGGGAAATACTCTTTCGTAGCTGCTGGAGAGTCAGATTCTTAATATTTACACCATCTAACTCAATTTCCCCTTCCGTTACATCATAAAAACGTTGTAATAGGTTAATGATAGAGGT
Organism: Lachnospiraceae bacterium; assembly: GCA_015057615.1. GTDB lineage: Bacteria > Bacillota > Clostridia > Lachnospirales > Lachnospiraceae > Mobilitalea. The sequence goes on from SVEA01000211.1 coordinate 9,723, forward strand.
TTTCCCGGTTCCTGTCGCACCCATGATACCAATGGTTTTCCCGGCATCTAAATCGAAGCTGATATCGGATAAGATATTCTTATCCTCTAGTGAAAAGGATACCTGTTTAAATGTGACAGATCCCTTGACCTCCTCCAAAACGACCGGATTCTCTACTTCGGTGATGATCGGCTTCTCCATGTATATTTTCTTAATTCGATGATTTGATGCAATCGCTGAAGCAAAATCATTGGACAGCCATCCTAGCATTTCCATAGGCCAGACGATATTCATGGAATATTCTGTAAATGCACCTAAGGTTCCAAGGGTGATCTCCCCTTGTATTACCTGATATCCGCCAATAACGATAACCAGCATTGGCAGCAGCTTTGTAACAAACTGAAAGTAAGGATAGTATTTAATAAATACTTTCGATTGCTTCATATTTAATTCATAATAACGTTTGTTATGTGATAAAAATTTTTGAATTTCAAATTTCTCTCTTGCGAAGGCCTTAACCGTTCGGACACCGGATAAGTTTTCCTGGGCTACGGTATTTAAAGCGGCATTTTCTGCGCTGATTTTTTCGTAAATCTTACCAAGCTTACGTTCCATAAAAACTGCCAGGCATGCCATAACAGGCAGGATAAGGGTAGGTATAACAGCAAGCTTCGGGTTTAATTTGTACATGCAGTAAAGCACGATGGAGGTATGGATAACAACCTCAATAATAAGCATACTGACAAAACCGACTGCCTTCCAGATCTGGTCAATATCATCCTTCACTCGGGACATTAATTCCCCGGTATTGTTTTTGTCAAAAAAGCTAAGGGATAAGCTTTGGATATGCTGAAACAGATCTCTTCGCATTCCCACAGCGATTTTTGTACTATACAGATCAAAGAGTATTTCCTTGATATACTGGAAGATACATCTTCCGAGACCGATGATGAAAATTAAGAGTAAAAGCTTTGGAAGAAGGCCGGTCTGTCCTTCGATAATAACATTATCTATAATTCTTTTCGTAACCTGCGGAGAAAGCATATCCAAAGATACGGCGATCACAATACACAGGAAAGCGATTACGTAGGCATACCAATATTTTAATATATACCAAGATATTTTTTTCTTCATAAATATGTCCTCGTTTCTGCGTTGTTTTTGCGCATAATTGAGTTTGTGCGTATTTACGCAGACACAAACTCATTTTGTAAATAATTCCTGATAGGAGTGTCATAAGTAATAAAAGACCATGAAAGGGAATTGGAACTTCTATGTATTCAGGTTGGCTAAGACCGGCTGATGCAGGCTGTTTATATTCGATTTGAGACTCAGGTGAAAATAGAGCTTGCTTGAGCGAATAGTCTCGCAAAAGGATTGCGAGACTTTGGAAGAATAGCAAAAGTAGCTATTCTTCGGATTTATGCCCATAAAGCATGGGCATAAGGGGATATTAGCATCAAGCCTGAGGCTCGAAGGAGAATATGCCAAGTCAGGTAAGGCAGCGAAATGAATATATAGGAGTTCCATTTCCCATCAAAAACTCAAATTGGCTTATAACATTCCTATCCTTCTTTAAATAATTTTCTTCATAACTCCTATTCCAATCATTTGAACAACCATTCCTTTCGTCAGCGCTTGCAGATGTTATGAAATATATTGATTTTCATGTTTTGTAGAGCGCAATATTTTTTTGGTTCCCATTTCCCCTAAATTCATATGGTTCCCACGATCTTTTTTCAACATAGTATATAAAGATGGGCATAAAAATAAGCCGCAGTAAGATATACCGCGGCATAAGTTTAGAAAATAAGCCTATTATCCCTCTTCTACGGCAGGCAGCATGCACGTAATAAGGAATGGTTAACTTTTCCGAACCCATGAGGTAATCTCACATAAAGGAATCATTATAAAATTACTGCTTTCGTTCAATGCCCAAAACTTCATATGTTTTACCTCACTTTCTGTAATAGTCTTCAAATATTATATCCACAATAATACGCATTGTCAACCTAAAAAATAGAAAAATAGAAAAAAATTTAACAATAATATAAAAGTCTCCATTTTTAAAAGCTTTTTATGAGACTATTCCTGCGATCAGCGGAAGGGGATTTTATATGTTAAGCAATGGTAAATAGAATCTTAATTTTTGATTAAGATTGAAAAACTTCAAGAAAAGTTCATAATTCTATGCTATAATCACAATAATGAACAAATTATGAATGCAAATAAACAGTTTTATTATACAGACTATACAAAGACAACAATCGATATTATCAGATAATAAATGTAAATTTTAAAAAAGGCAGTGATGAATCAATGGAATTACCTATATTTTATGATCAACGAGAAGAATGGAATAATGCGCTGTTACTCTATGATGCAGCATTAAAAGAAATTAATACAAAGCTTGAAATACTAAATAATGAATTTAAAATGGCACATCAATATAACCCGATCGAACATATAACATCAAGAATTAAGACACCTCAGAGCATAGCTAAGAAGTTAAGACATAATGACCGTGAGTTGACGGTAGAAAATATTATCAAGTATATTAATGATGTCGCAGGGATACGAATCATCTGCTCCTTCACGTCAGACATCTATCGGATCGCAGACCTGATTGCAAAGCAGAGCGACGTAAAAGTATTGAAAATAAAGGATTATATTATGTCTCCTAAGGAGAACGGTTATACCAGTTATCATATGATTGTATCCATCCCGGTTTTTCTATCGAATCGTACGGTAGATACGAAGGTGGAGATCCAGATCAGAACGATTGCCATGGATTTTTGGGCAAGTCTGGAGCACAAGATTTATTATAAGTTTGAAGGCAATGCGCCGGAGCATATTAAAAAAGAACTCAAGGAATGCTCGGATATTGTTTCCTATTTGGATCAAAAGATGCTTTCTTTAAATGAAGAAATTCGAAAATGCAATATCAATCTTGAGGAGCAATATCAAAGAGAATTAATCGAGAATTATAAAAATGTTGTTGCAGAATCCTTCGGTACGATCGTTGAGGAAGAGGAAGAACCGCAGCCAAAGGAGAAGCCGGCAGCGCAGAAGGAAGAGAAGAGTAAGAAAATCAATAAGAAAGGAAGAAAACGCTTTATCTTTGGGATGATGTAAGGAAGAAAACGCATCTTCCCAGGTTTCTGAGATGCCACAAAGCGACGTGCGAGGGTATCAATCGAAGAAGATTTTATTCAATTGAAAGGAATAGGGAAGCAATCAAAAAAGGGATTGCTGTAAAATAATACAAATATGGTAAGAGGGTATGTAATCTTCCTGTAATGCACTGTCTGAAAGGCAGATTACAGGAAGTACAGACCCTCTTTGTATTTGATGCAGATAGAAGTACAACAAATCCCACCTATTTCCAGCTTTAAAGCTTTATATTTTTAAGTATATCAGCCAGGCCGGTGGTTGCCTCACCGCCGCTATGGTAGGTGGACGGAACCCTTTCTGCATCCTCTACGATCTCTTCCTGTGCCGCCACTTCTTTCATACTGAGACTGATTTTTCCGTCTTTGATATCAATGATTTTTACCGTTACCTCTTCTCCTTCTTTGATGATTTCATTCGGAGATTTTATTCTTCTGCCGCAGATTTGGGAAATGTGTAAGAGACCGGTTAAGCCATCCCCTATATTCACAAAGGCACCATATGGAACAATTTTTTCAACGGTTCCTTTCGTTACAATACCTTTTTGCAGCTTGCTTATTTTACTGTTTCGATCTTTGATGGCTTTTTCCTTCTCTACTTCTTTTCCGGAAAGGACTAACTTCTTATTGTCCGGGGAAGCGGTCAGGATAATAACCTCCACTTCTTTGCCTACCCAAGTCTCAAGATCCTCTACATATGCAATGGAAAGCTGGGAAGCCGGGATAAAAGCGCGGATTCCATGGAGATAGGTAACTACGCCGCCTTTTACCGCTTGTGCTATTTTAACCGTATGAACCGTTTTATTTTCCAATTCTTCGGATAAGCGTTCCCAAGCCAGGATATCATCGGCACGTTTCCGGGATAGCAGGATATTTCCATGTCCGTCATCCTCCGACAGAACCGTTGCGGAGATCTCCTCTCCGATCGTGATATCCGTATGGATGGAGAAACGGGGATCGTTGCTTAACTCCTCTAAGCGAATAATTCCTTCCGCATAATATCCAAGGTCTATGGTAACCTCGGTATCGGAGATACCAATCACGGTACCCTTTAAGATATCGCCTTCCTTTATCTTTTTAAAGGAATGGTCCAGCTGTTCCTTGAATTCATCCATCGAAGGGACAACTTCCGGGGTGGTTTCCTGATTTTCTTCTACATGTGGATTCTGTAGTTCGTTTTCTGTGGTAGTTCGATTCTCTGTACTCATGAATGCTTACGAAAGGGCAAAAACAGTTTGCTGTCCTTTCAACCTCCTTTTCTTGGTTATGTATTTGAAATTACTATAAGTATACCACAAGTTGGATCAAATCAACTATTATTTAGAGAAACATTTACGGATTTTAAGGAGAGGCAAAATCGGCTCTTTGATACAGATAGGCGTTTCCCTTCTTACCTACGCGATGGATGGCACCGACATAGGTAAGGATATTTAAGGCAGCCTGTGCATGGGAGAGGGAGATGCCGGCTTCCTTCTTATAATCCTTGGAGGTAAATGGTTCCCCCAGGGTATCCGGAACCAGGAACCGATAATCCGCTAAGGAGTTAATAAAGATTTCGTCGATCAGCTCCATGGGGATACGGTCGCACCGGGTGGAACCCTTCTTATGGTCCTTACTCCATCCGTCTAAGAAGCGGTATTCTTCCAGATCCATAAGAACAATCTGCAGATTTAAATTTGGATCGGTAAGGTGATTCTTGATCTTATATAGCTCCGGAAAAATGGAATAGGGCTTCCCTCTCTTTGGTGATTTCCTTGGCGCACTGATCTCTCCGCTTTGCGGATTGATCCAACGGATCCATTTGGTACTGGGAATGGGATAGACGATGGTTACGGGTGCGTAAGTCAGGAAAGCCTGGAGCTTACGGCGAAGCTTATCAAAGCTTCTGGTCTGAATCTCGATAATACCATTCTCGTTACAAATATCGGCTACGAACCTGCCGACCTTGACCTCGTGATGCGAAGGATCGGGTGCAAGATAGTTCTTTAAGACGGAATGTACCGTTTTCTCACTAAGGGTGCCGATCCCATTCTGTCCCATCTGCTGGCCGATCACTTCGTCACATGCCTTTTGAAACAGTTGCTTGTCCATGATTTATCATCACTTTCTTATCAATCTATAGGAAACTCAACTGCAATCTTAATCTGCAATCGTTCGGTTACAATTTACGATAATACTTAGTTTAAGGATAAAGGATTTGTAGAATTTTTTCAAGATAAGAATAAATTCTAAAAAGAATAGGAAATCGATACCGAAAATAGAAATTCCTATTTCCAAACGAGAGGATATGGGTTAAAATAGAAACAAATATGATTAGATGGAGTGTGAGATAATGAAAATCTTAGTAACCGGCGGTGCAGGATATATTGCGAGCCACACGGACCTCGAACTTTTGAATGCAGGATATGAGGTAGTTGTGATTGATAATTTCAGTAACTCTAGTATAGAATCGATTCGAAGGGTGGAAAAGCTTACAGGCAAAAAGATTCATTTCTATGAAGCAGACATTTTAGACAAGGAAGCATTGACCGATATTTTTTCTAAGGAGTCGATTGATGCTGTTATCCATTTTGCAGGTTTAAAGGCGGTCGGAGAATCCTGTCAGATTCCGTTAAAATATTTTAAAAATAATTTAAGTGGTACCATTACGCTTCTGGAAGTGATGGAGGAATTTAACGTTAAGAAGCTTGCATTTTCATCCTCCGCTACGGTATATGGAGACCCTGCGACCGTTCCGGTTACAGAGGAATTTCCGTTGTCGGTAACCAACCCATATGGACGGACGAAACTAATAATTGAGGATATGCTGCGGGATCTCTTTCAATCCGACCAATCCTGGAATATCGCAATCCTTCGATACTTTAATCCGATCGGAGCGCATGAAAGTGGGGAAATCGGGGAGGATCCGAACGGAATTCCGAACAACCTTGTTCCCTATATTGCCAAAGTAGCTTCCGGTGCATTAGATAAGATTCATGTATTCGGAAATGATTACGATACCCCGGACGGGACCGGAGTCAGGGATTATATCCATGTGGTGGATTTAGCGCTTGGTCATATTAAAGCAATTGAAAAGCTGCAGGAGAATCCGGGATTGGTAACCTATAATTTAGGAACCGGTGTCGGTTACAGTGTTATGGATATCATTCATAACTATGAAAAAGCGTGCGGGAAAAAGCTTCCCTATGTTATTGATTCCAGAAGGCCGGGAGATATTGCAGTTACCTATGCGGATCCGACGAAGGCAAGAAAGGAATTAGGCTGGACGGCAGAGCGCGGAATCGACAAAATGTGCGAAGATACTTACCGTTGGCAGAGCAAAAATCCCAATGGATATAAAAACTTATAAAATAGTTTGAATATATTTAACAAAAAAATGCTTAAAACTTAAAAAAGTATTGACAAATCATATAAAATTTGTTAATCTTAATGGGCTAGTACTGGAGGAGGTATTTTCCAGAAGCAGAGTGGGGAAGCGAGAGGGTAGTAGAGGAAAATAAGATTGGCTAAAACGTATGTCCATTGGGAGATACCTTTTTGGTCAATCTTATTTTCATTGTGGGAAATTACTTGCAAATTTATTAATACCAGGAGCCAAGGATCTGCTTTGCAAGGGAGCAGATACCCCAATAGGTAAGGGGACCGTCTTTGGCATGATCAGAAACACCATGCTTTGCAGCTAGCTGCGGGGTATATTCGGAGAGCTTGTAAATTGCGTAATGATAATCGGGGGCTCCCTTCTCATAATGCGTAACAAGGGGAGTAATATCTGCGTCTTTAATTAAGGTGCCATCAGCATTCTTTGTTATCGTAATATGAGCCATCCCTCCCAGCATCCTGGGAGCCTCCCTCTGATAGGACACAAAATTACCCAGGGAGTAGTAGATCAGCATCCGGTGATTCTCTTCGGTTTCCATCCATTCCACTGGTTCCAGTACATGAGGGTGGGTTCCGATTACCAAGTCGACCCCATGCTCATAGAAGAATTCGCAGAGCTCTTTCTGCGTTTTGGTTGGTTCGTATACATACTCCGTACCCCAATGAGGGAAGACAATGGTAAAGTCCGCGATTTCTTTTGCTTTATCAATATCCTCAGCCATCTGCTTAAGGTCGATCAGATTAACCAAATAAGGCTTATTCTTCGGAACATGGTATCCGTTTAGGCCATAGGTATAATTAAGCATGGCTAGCTTGATTCCGTTCTTTTCTACAACTTTGATCTCTTCACGCTGCTCGCTTGTTTCATTAATTCCAAGTACGGTGATCTCGGGATACTGCTTCCAGAACGCAAGGGTATTTAACACTCCTTGAAGTCCCTTGTCCATGGTGTGATTCGTAGCATGAAGGACAACGTCAAAGCCAGCATTTGCCACGGCGTCTCCAATCTCCGTCGGAGAATTAAAGGAAGGGTAGCCGGAATATGCAAAGTCGCTGCCGCCCAGAATGGTTTCTTGATTAATGATTGCAATATCGGCAGCAGAGATCTCATCCTTCACATTTGCATAAAGATGGTCATAATTATAGGTACCGTCTTTTTTTCTGCCGCTTTTTATTACTTCCCTATGAATTAGATTATCTCCCACAGCAAGTAGAGTTACCTGGTTCTCTTCGCTAGTTTCCTCATTTTGGCGCTGATTTTTGCTCTTTTCCACCTTTCCATCGAAGGACATAACCGATAGGGTGGATGAGGATTTTCCGGAATTTAAGCTCGCCGGAAATACGAGAGAGCTTTCGGATGCATTCAAGGGGAATTCGCCCCATCGCATCAAGCTTCCTTCCCGAAAGGTCCAGGAGGGAGTGGCAAGTGGAAAGGTGATTTCGGAAGCGTAATACCACGGATCTTCCGGGTGCAGCGGATTCTTTAGAACATGGACGTCCTGTGCGGGCATATACCCCTGCGCCAGCAGAAAGCACCGGCTGCCGTTTGCATCCTCGGCAATGTCTATGATAAGCACACAATGACCGGGGCTTCCACCCTGAAGAAACATATCACCGGGGCGGATATCTTTTACTTCAATTGCTTCACTTTCTTCTGCCAGTGAAAGGGTTCCGGCATAGGCAAAGAGCATGGAAAGATAACGATGAAAGTTATCATAGGAATCATCTGCTTCCTGTGTTTTAGCCCAGCGGACATCATTTCCGTCAACCTGCAGACGATTCCCATCCCGCCATTTTGCATATTCCATCAGAAAGCCGTTGGTCAGGTGGAAGGCAATGCGGTCATATTCTTCTTGGGACCAGTAATATTCTGCGTAAATACGCATGATTGAATCGGCGCATTGCTGTAAGTCCCTGTTTTCTAAGGGCAGGTCAAAAATGGCGGCGTGATTCTTCTGGTTCCGGAGCTCTTTCCCATTATATAGCAGCACTTTGCTGCCATCTTTCTTTAGAGGAAAATTACGCAGAAAGGTTGTCAGCTCCGTTTCATCCGAAGGAATCCGGACATAGCCTGCAGGAGGGTGAATTCTTGCTTCAAGCGTCTCTCCTTCCGGAGAAAAGAGAGAGAAGACAGGAGCTGTATCTGCAATATCTCCTCGTTTTTCTTTATCGGAGGGATCATTTGTGGAGGCAGATGGATCGTCTGTACGATCCTGCTCCGAAGCCGGTGTCGGCGGCTCCCCAGAATCTAGCGAGCCGTTAGGCTTCGCACAAGCAGTTAATACAAATACAGCCATAAGAAGAAGGCTAAGGATTCGGACACCGTATTTTTGATAAAAGTGGCTTGCCATACGGCAACGAGCAGAATGGGCTTTTATGGATTTCATCTAATTCTCCTTATTCTTATAATGATTAGCCCGACAAAAGCCTTCTTAACAAATCGTCTTCATTATTTGCACAAATCAAGGTAAAATTCAAGTAATCGGAAACAATATTTTAATTTGCAACTGTTTGAAGTCGTTGGCACTTAGATCATGTGTTTTATGCTCTTATGTACCATTAAGTACTTCAACCCAAGGACTGCGTTTTATGCAGTGCTTTTCGGAACTGCGTGTTGCAAATGAAATTTTTTCATATTACTTGTCAACATATATATTGTGCAAATTGACGAAGCTGAGTTTATAAATTGGCTTTTGTCGTTCATATCTTTTAATAATTGCAATATCTAATAATTACCAATATTGAAATAATTATAACATAGGATGGCAGCGGATTCTATTTATATTTAAAAATAAGGAGCCTGAATATTTATCCCCTATTTAAGCAAATCTATTAGATAAGAGCCGGAGGTTTGAAAAACCTTTGACAAAGGTAATCCGGAATGATATACTTTGCATAATATATATAAATAA
>SVEA01000212.1 GCA_015057615.1 Lachnospiraceae bacterium
AGTACTTGGATTGAAGTACGTATTGGTACATAAGACCACAAAATACGTGGTTTAAGTGCCAACGACTTCAAACAGTTGCTCATAAAAACATGTTTCATATTACTCGTGTTTTTTCCTTGCTTTGTGCAAATTGATGAAGACGATTTGTTAGGAAGGCTTTTGACACTCAAATCAATTTTAAAAAGGGATTGACAAAGGAAATGGACCGTTGTATTATTGTATTAACCACTTAATACAGTGATACAGTGAGACAAATACGAAACGGTTGATCACAGGGCAAATTGCCTTTTGGTGCTTCACCGGAAGAAAGGAAGGGAGATGTTGGAATGCAATGGGAAATAAACTCCGATCGTCCTGTTTATGTTCAATTAATCGAGCAGATTCAGGCAGGTATCATATCCGGCTATTTTAAACCGGGGGATAAATTGCCTTCCGTAAGAGATCTTGCGGCGGATGCAGCGGTAAATCCCAACACCATGCAGAAGGCTCTGGCAGAGTTGGAGCGAACTGGTCTGATTTATACCAACCGTACCAGCGGAAGATTGATTACCTCCGATACCAAATTGATCCAGGATTTAAAAAAGCAATCCGCCCGGTTGCAAATCATAGAGTTTATTGATCGAATGGCTCTTCTGGGATTTCAATCAGACGAAATCCTCCAATTAATTGAGCAGGTAATGAAGGCTAAGCAGAAACAGTAATCTTATTCATGCAAATTGCAGATGGGAGTAAGTAGCCAAAAACCACGCAGAAATGAGGTAGTGTGAATAGTCTCGTATAAAAACTGCGAACACAAAGTCTCTTTAAATATGAGAGCCTTTGAAAGAATAGAAAAAAGCAGCTATTCTTCAGGATTTATGCCCAAAAAGCATGGGCGTTAGTATGTAAATTAATTTATCACCAAGCGAATTAATTCGCTTCGCAAATACCAAGCCTGCGGCACAAAGTTTGCAGGTGGTCAAGAAAGGGTATGGTTATTGAAATGAATACAATATTGGAATGTAATTCCTTAACAAAGAGATTTTCTAATGTTACCGCCCTCTCCAATGTAAGCTTTACTTTGGAACGGGGACGAATTATCGGTCTTCTTGGACCGAACGGAAGTGGTAAAACCACTTTAATCAAACTAATGAACGGGCTTCTGGTACCTGATTCCGGAACACTTACGATTGATGGCAGGAAGCCCGGTCCCGATACAAAAAAGATCGTATCCTACCTTCCAGATAAGACCTACCTGCCCGAATGGATGCGAATCCAGGATACCCTTACATTCTATGAGGACTTCTATGAGGATTTTGATTCGGATAAGGCAATGGATATGTTAAAGCGCCTTAAGCTGGATCCTACCAGGCGTTTAAAGGCGCTGTCAAAAGGAACCAAAGAGAAGGTACAGCTCATCCTGGTCATGAGTCGGAAGGCAGACCTATACTGCCTGGACGAACCCATCGGCGGAGTGGATCCTGCTGCCCGGGACTATATCCTGAATACGATTATTACAAATTATAATGAAAATGCTGCGGTGCTTATATCCACACACCTGATCGCAGATATCGAGAAGGTACTCGATGATGTTATTTTCATCAAGGAAGGTCAGGTAACGTTACAATCCAGTGTCGATGAAATCCGCATGAAGGAAGGCAAATCCATCGATGCATTGTTTAGGGAGGTATTTAAATGTTAAAAAAATTATTAAAGCATGAATTAAAAGCAACATCCCGGTATTTAGTACCCTTATTTTTAGTTCTATTCCTGTTTACAATCCTGAATAAAATCACCCTCGGACTGGACATTTTTAAAGGGCTGTTTAAAATCATTCCCGGCATTACCTTCACCGGTTATGTACTTTCCTTAATCGCTATTGTTGTCGTAACTTTTGTAATCTTGGTCATTCGTTTTTATAAGAACCTGACCTCGGAGGAAGGGTACCTGATGTTTACAATTCCGGCAAAATCGAACCAATTAGTAAATTCCAAGCTGCTCATTGCTATGCTTTGGACGATACTTAGTATATTAGCCGTTATCCTTTCCCTTTTCTTCCTCTTTATGAAAGAGATCAACCTCGGTTTATTCCTTGGTTCCATCCGGGAGATGTGGGAAGAGATTACCCTGGTATTTCACGGTAATGCTATACTACTTGCAGTCGAAATGATCGTTACGGCAATCCTTAGCTTAATCAATACGCTCCTGCAGATCTATGTATCCATCGCCATCGGTCAATTGTTTAACGGGCATAAGCTGATCGGCTCCTTCGGTGCCTATATCGGTATCAATCTTGTATTACAGATACTATTTACGACTGCCATCGTGGTCTCCGGTGTGGTATTTCATTCCTTTAATGATCTTAAGTATACCACCACACTCTTTTTCCCGATCCTCATCGTTGTAATACTTGTAATCAACGGTATCTATTACGGAGTAACAAACTATCTATTCACAAACAAACTCAACCTTGAGTAGGAATATACACCAAAGGGCATGTTACAAAATAAGCTTACCACTTGTTTGTAACATGCCCTGTAATTTTATTAAAACTGATCTTTTCTTATCTGATTTTATCTGCATCAGTGGATGCCATCTCCCATTATTCCACGGATAAGATATAATAATAAATTGGCTGACCGCCATATTGAACATCAACGTCCACATTCGGATAGAGAGCCGATACCTCTTTTGCTAATTCCTGTGCGGCTTCTTCCTTTACTTCTTCACCAAAATAAAGGCTGACTAATTGTGACTCTTCATTGATCAGCGTCTTTATCAGATCCAGGGTCGTATCCTTGATCTCAGTACCGACCGCCAGGATCGTCTTATCACCGATTCCCATAATATTTCCCTGCTTGATCACTTTTCCGTCAATGTTTGTATCCCTTACCGCATAGGTTACCTGACCGGATTTTACAATACTCATTTCATCGATCATTCGCTCCGTGTTTTCTTCCGGTGTCTTATCATACATAAAATTAATTAATGCTGTAATTCCTTGCGGTATTGTCTTGGAAGGAATCACAATAATATTCTTATCTTCCGTCAGTTGCTTTGCCTGCTCTGCTGCCAGGATAATGTTGCTGTTATTCGGGAATATAAAGATATTGTCCGCATTTACCTCACGGATGGCATTTAACATATCCTCCGTACTCGGATTCATCGTCTGCCCGCCTTTTATAAGGTAATCTACGTTCAGTCCCTTAAATATCTCGTCTAATCCGTCACCAATCGACACCGCAATAAAACCCGCCTGCTTTCTTGGCTTTTTTGCTTGTGCTTTCTGTGCTTTCTCTTCTTCCCTCTTCTGCTCCTGTTCCTTAGCAGCTTTCCTTGCGTCCTTGATCACCTTCTCGTTATGCTCTTCCCGCATATTATCGATTTTCATACTCGTTAATGAACCATACGTCAGCGCCCGCTGAATTGCTAGGCCGGGGTCGTTCGTATGTACATGAACCTTAACGATATCATCATCCGAAACAACTACAAGAGAATCGCCGATGGAGCTAAGATAATCCTTAAATGCACTTTCGGTATCCTGATTAAAATCTTTTTCTAATAAAATGATAAATTCTGTACAATAACCAAACTTAATATTTTCCGAAGCTACTCTTTCAACGTTAATTCCTATGCCTGCAGCACCTTTTTGTGAAGGGGAAGAGGCAAAAGCCACTTTCTTGCCGATCAATGCATCATAGGCACCCTTCGTAATCTCAAGTAAGCCCTGTCCGCCGGAATCTACGACTCCTGCTTCTTTTAAAACTGGAAGCATATCCGGTGTCTGCTGCAGCACCTCTTCCATATAAGTGATAACTTCCTTACAGAAATATACCAAATCATCCGTTTCTGAAACCAACTGGGATGCTTTTTCCGCACCGCCTCTTGCAACCGTTAAAATGGTTCCTTCCTTCGGTTTCATTACCGCACGATAGGCGGTTTCTACCGCTTTCTGTAAGGCATTCGTCATAATCGTCACATTGATTTCATTGTAATCTTTAATTTCCTTCGTAAAGCCACGAAACAGCTGGGATAAAATAACCCCTGAGTTACCTCTTGCCCCGCGGAGAGAACCGCCAGAAATCGCTTTTGCCAGCTCCTCTATAGTAGGATCCACAAGGGCATCCACTTCTTTTGCTGCAGACATAATGGTAAGGGTCATATTGGTTCCCGTATCACCATCCGGTACCGGGAATACATTCAATTCATTAATAAACTCTTTTTTTGCTTCAATACTAGCAGCTCCGGCAAGAAACATCTTTTTTAGAGTTTCTGCATCTATCGTTTTAACAACCACTGGTTTTTCCTCCTTAAATGTTGTTGACCTCCAGATTAGTCAATAACTCGTACCTCTTCTACAAAAATATTAATCTTTTGCACTTCCAATCCCGAGAATTCTTCAACATTATATTTCACATTACTTATTAAATTATCAGCAACTGCTGAAATACTCACACCATAGGAAACGATAATATGCAGGTCAATCGTAATTTTATTATCTTCTAAAGTAACATTGACACCATGGCTTAAATTATCCCGTTTTAAAAGCTTTACAATACCATCCTTCATATTAACAGACGCCATACCAACCACACCGAAACATTCCACTGCGGAAGCTCCAGCATATTTTGCCAACACATCATTGTCAATTGTTATCTCGCCCATCTGTGTATTCATTCGTCCTTTCATATTAACCCTCCTATCTATACTCTGTATTACATAATTTTCGTTTATCTATATTATAACCTCAATTTGGAAGCTATACAATATCTTTTATCAAATCCGCTATCTAATCGCTTGTCATTTTTTTCAAATAGAGATAACCTTTTCTTCTTCCGCATAATATATATTACTATGATAAATGTTTGGAAGTGACAATTATGAAGCGAATGATCGGCTTTATTCTATTTTGGATAGCTATCGGTATGACCATCATGCTGTTTATTACCAATGGCATACTTGCCATATGTATTATCATTCTATGTCTCTTACTCGGATATAACCTTTTCTGTAACTAATAATGCAAGAAAAACCAACAAAATACCGTTTCTTATTTCGAATGCATGTTCATACAAGAAAGAGTTTCACTTGCGAAACTCTAGCGCCGAGCGCGGCCAGCATCGCTGGCAAAATACAATCGTGAGTGCGTCATCCCAATGCGAACTATGTTCGCATGGAGCATTTGTTATTGAATAGGACGAACTTTCCTATTCAAATAATAAAGAGTTTGCCAAGGCAAACTCTCGCGCCGAGCGCGTTCTACCGTAGGCAGATAAATACCTCACGCGCTAGTGCATCATCCCAATGCGAACTATGTTCGCATGGAAGTTTTTTGCCATATAGGACGCAATTTCCCATACGATAAAAAATAGGGTGTCAAGATCCCCCTGACACCCATCATTTTTTCTTAAGCGCGTTCTACTTTTCCGGATCTAAGACAGGAAGTACAAACATACATTTTACGTGCAGCTCCGTTAACTTTAACCCTAACAGATTTCACATTAGATTTCCATATCTTGTTTGATCTTCTATGAGAATGACTCACAGCATTTCCAAAGTGAGCACCTTTATCACATATTGCACATTTAGCCATCAAAAGCACCTCCTTAGGTAAAATATAGAACCAATGGCCCTACAAACAAATTTATTCTACCAGAATATGAATTATAATGCAAGCAATTTTTTGCTGAAAAAGGTTAGCGCGGCTCCAACGGATACCCGATGGCTCATCATGTGCAGTTTTCAGCGGATCTCTATGCCTCATAATGGGTGGTGGCTTTTGACTGGCACTTTATGGTTTCGTCCACTTTTTCATCAAGATTATCTTTATTTTGAACATCTTTATCTTTCTTGGTGAACTTATTAATGAGCTCAGGAACCATATCCAAAATCTTCGTCATGCTGTCCTGATCCTTAATATTCACTAATTTGGAGGTGCCATCCTTGATTACCAGAACCGAACTTGGCATGATCTTACCGCCCATACCGCCCCCAGCATTATTTTTCGCATCGCCGGAAAATGCTCCTGCGCCGACAGCGAAGCTTACCTCTACTAATGGCAGTATGATGGTTCCATCATCAAACTTAACCGCATCTCCTACGACTGTCTTAGTTGTTAAAAAGCTATCCATCCCTTTAAATAATGATTCTACCGTTGAATTAAAATTATTATCCGACATTATAATGCCTCCTTTAATGTTTTCAAATTACTCCTTAATTGCTTGAAGCGTCTATCCAATATAAGCTTAATTACTATTATAAGTATTGTAATTAATCTTATTCTTCCTTTTGCATCAAGATCCCCTACAAACCTCTTATTTTCAAAATCCGGAGTTACCGAAAGCTTGTCCCCATACAGGCTGTAAAGTATTCCAAACGCTCCGAGAAGCTGTCCCGTGGAGCATGGATCCCCGGTTCCATACACGATGCTTGCCCGCAGCTTCGTAGGCAGGATATGCTTAAGAAGCTTTCGGATGCTAAAAAAGGTATATTGAAACCCTTCCCGATTTATTTCATCCCTTATAAATTCTATAATCAAACCAGCTTTTCTCTTCTGCTCGAGAAAGGATCGAAGCAATTGAAGAATTCGATTTAAAAGTCCTTTAAAGAAATCAGTGATCCGGCTTTTTATGCTTCTTATCTTTGCAAGGATTCGCTTCCATAAAGTTTCCCTCTTTGGTTCCTCCGAATCCTCTGTCGTATCCTTACAAAGCTTCGGCTTTCTTATCGTGTGGTCGCTTTCTGCATCCCGATCCTCGATATACTCATGCACCGTTTCCCTATCCTTTAAGGAGGGTACTATATCCGGTTTCTCATGCTTCTCTTTCCTGGCTGGTTTCTCCGAGCTCTTTGCCTTCGTTTTTGATCGTTTCACTTTACCGGTTTTTGCCGCGGTCTTTACCTTTTTCTTCTTTTTTCCGCCAGTAGACAATTTATGCCGCCCCGGCTTTTCATTATCATAGATTACAAATCCAAAGATGCAGATCCGGATATGCGGCTTTGTATTCTCCATGGATATACGAGTATGAAATATATGCAGCAGCCAGCTAACGGTACTGTCCAGATGAAAATCTTCTTCCCACTGTACGGATAACCGATAGCGGACCGGTACAAACAGCACGGCAGCAAGAATCAGCAAAAGAACACCGATCAGCACCAGTATTATCGTACCTATTATTTTTAATATCATCAACATAATCTGTAACACGTATCTATCAACCGCCTGTTCCTGAGATCACAATCCATTCCCATATCTACCATTGCCTGGGTTCTGTCTTATGTAAAATAGGATCTTACCTTAAAGTCACCGGTTTCCCGATATACCTCCATAAGCATATCCCGAACGAGACCAACCGCTTCGTCCCTTCCATTCGCCAAGCCTACAATACAGATATCCGCTCTCTGGTAATGTGGAAACATCAGTTCATTTGCATCCATTATATCAAAGAGGTTGTCCGGGTGAGAAGCAAAGGTAATACAATAGATCCCATACGTAACCTTCTGCTTCGTGATGGACCTGATTGCTCTTTTCTTCTTCTTTTTTAATTTTTCACCGATATACAGTCGCGATGTCCAACGGATCATCCAAAAATCACCCTCGTCTCACAAAACTCCATAATTGTAGTATACCACAATTTTCCATGCATAATACAGATCTATTCCATAATTAATTCATTAATTATTTCCACGCATGCTGCTTTTTCATAAGGATCCCTGCAGCGTTCCAAGCTATAGCAGACATAGTCCATTACTTCGGTTCGGTTTTTAAAGAATACTGGTACATTTCCCAAGGTATTTGCCATGATCGCGCGGACAACCGTCCTGTCATGAGTTGCAAACAGCTCTTTCATGTCCTTTTCCAACTTATCCGCCTCGGACCCTATTAAGCTTTCCGATACTTTCGTGTCTGCGGCTTCTTCATCAAGATCAATAAACAAGCTGTCGGACAGCAATTTTCTTGTCCGCAGCAAAGCATTCAGAAAGGAAGTAAGGCTTAGGCTTTCTGCCAGTTCTCTATACTTGATATCTGCTTCGTTAAGGACATCATCCGTTTTTATAAAGACCACAGCAATGTCCTCCAAAACCCCTTCCAATTTCTCGAATTTTACTTCCATCTCTTCGGCAAGTTCTTCCTTATCTCCGGATAAAAATGCGGTATTTACATCCTTAAGAATCGTATGGAGCGTTTCCTCAGGTACCAAAGAATTCGTTTCTGCCGGTTCTATATAAGAAAGGGTCAGAAGCATTGCATAAACGTCATTGATAATTTCCTGCAGGCTATAATAAACCGAACACTCGACATCCAGGAATGTGGTCGCGTACTTTAATACTTTTTCCGCCTTTTCAAATTCTTCTTTGGTAATCTCCTGATACTTTAGACCAGCCAGTTCTTCTTTCTGCCGCTGGAGCTGCGGATAATCACGCTCCATCCCTTCCTCCCAAAGCAGCATGGAGGTGGTGCGAAGCATATACAAAAAGGTATCCATCGTGGATTTCTCTGCCCCAAGATAATTTTGAAGGCTTTCCCTCAGAATCACAAAGAACCTCTGCTTTGTGATCCGAACCGGTAATTGACCCAGGATCTCCATAAGCTTTGCATTGATCAATACATTATCGTCGGTATCAAAGATATAGCGTAATATCTCCCTGGCGAGCGCATCGTCCTCCACGTCCATAATCTCATCCGGCTTGAAACGATATTCCGTACGGTTTAAAGCATATTCATAGATTTGAAAGATATCAATATAAATGGAGAGATAATTCATCCGTTTCATAATATCGTTTCGAAGATTATCCGCTTCTTTTAGAATTTCCTTTGTCACGGTATCTTTCTTAAGAAGGAGATTGTCATGAATGATTCGATTGATCTTATATGTGATATCGAGCGCTTCCTTACTCCAGTTCTCATGATCCTCCAAATAGAACTCGTAGAAGGTCTCATAATGCATTGCCAAATTGACTCCTGCATAGGTATTGTATTGATTTGCCAAACAACAAAACAGTTTTGGAAGATTCTCTTCTGGGTATTTTCCTTTTTTTATCTGATTACATACTTCATTCAAATTTGTTTTCATAAATCGTTACCGTCCTATGTTCTTTCTTTTAAGCTTCCTTCATCCTTATTTTAATTAACCAATATTATATAAGATAGCATTATTTTGTTATTGAATAGGAAAGTTCGTCCTATTCAATAACAAAATGCTCTGCAAGGATGCGCACTCGCACGTAAGGTATTTATCTGCCTGCGGCAGAACGCGCTCGGCGCGAGAGTTTGCCATGGCAAACTCTTTGCTACTTACGAATATTATATCAGTTAAAGTCGGATTAAACCAGCGATTTGAAATAATTTCATAATTTATTTCCACATTATTAAGAAGTTTATATTGCAGTGCTATCTATAATTACACAAGAGGGGCCGGTAATCTACACAGCCCCTCTTGCAGTATTCGCATCTGTTCCTTATTTAGTTGATCTATCTGTCCCAGGTAAGGTATGAAGCTATTTTTTAACATGCTCATGAGTAAATAGATGCTCCATACAATACTCATAATTTCCATCACATTTTGAGCAGAAACGAAACTCCAGCTGGTCATCATCCAACTCCGTTCTGCCGCATACGGCACATTTATGCCTTGTTATTACGGTATGCCCTCTCTGTGTCGTAGTATTGCCGGTTTTTCTTCCGGCATTCATCTGACGGCGAAATCTTGCCTTTCGTTCAAATTCCTTCGGCGATATCCTTCGGTAATTCCTTGTTGCAAAGAAGAAAATCAAAAAGTTTGCCATAGAAACAACGATCGGAATGATGGCATAGTAATCTCTTGCTGCAATATGTTGAATAATACTTACGATATAGAAAGCTGCGTCGATCCAGGCCAGGTATTTTACCTTAACCGGTATCAGAAAATATATCAAAAACTGGGTGTTCGGATACAATGCCGCAAATGCAAAAAACATGGTTCCGTAGACATAATCTAAGGAAGGAGTAACGCTTATGCCGCTTAATAAATAAGTAATGAAAGAGGCAAGGAGATTGAAAATTATTCCGGAAAAGAAGTATACATTAAAACGAAAAGAACCCCATGCCCGTTCTAAGGCATTGCCGATCATATAGTATAGGTACGCCGAAAGTGCGACAAATAGTATGTCGTAGATGGATACATTCGGTATAATGAATGTAATCAGACGCCATACTTGTCCCCGTTTCACCATATCAAAATCCAAACTAAAAACCGTATAGTAAAGACCCGGAGCAATCGTTCCTATTACCAAACCGATTACATACAGCATCACAACATAGCGCATCAAATTGGGAATAGCGTGCCTGCCGAATTTTCTTTCCAATTTATCTAATAGCTTCATAAAAACACCTGTACCTTTCAATAATTACCCATAAATTAAAACAGTTTTTTCTTAAAGAATAATAATACGGTTACAATCGTAACCATAAGGGTGGCAAAAGTTACGATATAAAAACCAAAAGGACTCTCTCCACCTGGAATATGATTGAAATTCATTCCAAAAAAGCCGGAAACCATATTGGGTATAGATAGAACAATGGTAATCACCGTCAAAAATTTCATAACAATATTTTGATTGTTCGAGATAATGGAGGCAAAGGCATCCATCATACCGGTCAAAATCCCGCTGTAGATGTTCGCCATCTCGATCGCCTGCTTATTCTCGATAATCAGATCCTCAAGGAGATCCTGGTCTTCCGGATAATGCTTTATTTTATCCAGCTTTAACATTTTCTCAAAAACCACTTCATTCGAGCGAAGCGATGTAGTAAAATACACCAAACTTTTTTCCAGCTCCAGCAGTTCGATAAGCTCACTGTTCTGCGTAGAAATATGAAGCTTTCGCTCCACCTCCTCACTCTTTCTGTCAATCGTCCTTAGATGCTGCAGAAAGGTAGAGGCATTCCGGTATAGAATCTGCAAGATAAATCTTGTCTTTTTATACGTATAAAAATCTCTTACCCTTCCATCACTAAAGCATTTTAGTATCGGCGTATCTTCCAAACAGACCGTAATCAGATATTTATCTGTCACAATAATACCAAGCGGGCTTGTGACATAGCGATCCTTCTCATTTCTTCTTTCCAACGTCGGGATATCTACTAAAATCAAATCATAATTATCTTCCACTTCAATTCTGGCACGTTCTTCTTCATCCAAAGGTGCTCGCAGATGATCGATCTCGATTCCCGCAGCATTTGCTATATCCAGTAATTCTGTTGCCGATGGGTTGATCATCTTCACCCAGCAGCCCTCCGTTAATTCATTCAAATTTTGAAGTGTGCCTTCTATCGTTTTAAAAATTTCGATCATAATTGCTCCTCTCCACTGCATAACAGGCAGCAGAAAGTTATATGCAATTAAGTCTACGGCAGGAAGGTGATACCGAAAGACAGTTTCATATGACAATCTGCTGCTTGCTGCAGTCCCTGAATATTCGTTTGTGTTCGTTGATTGCTGCTACTGTCGGGGCCGGCGTCCATCCAAACCACACTCCCTTTTTCTATAATTTGATTAAGATGTCAAACGGTTCTCTGGTACGAGATATTGATGTATAAGCTCACTTACCAAGCAATATCTTGTATCAGAATTCACCTTCTGTGCTTTTGACACTTTAATTAATTTTAAAATTATATTTATTATATGTTTTTCTGATATCTTTGTCAAACATAAAAGAAAGACGAACACAAAGTACAGCTCCAAAAGAAATACTGATTTTTGGAGCTGTCATATTCATGCGCCCAGCATGGGCGCATTCGAACTATCATCATGTCATACATAAGTATTGGTCTCTACCGGATGTTTTTATTCGTAAGCCGCTTATATTTGCTGTTTTTTTATAGGGTTATATCATCCTCTCCATCATCAATAATTGGTACCTGAAGAGTTGTACCCGGAGTTACATAGATTGAATCCAAATTATTAAACTCCATTAAATCAGCCAAATTAATGCCATTCTCCTGTAAGATTTGTCCAAGTGTATCTCCTTCTTTTACAAGGTAAGTCGTATAATGCGAATAATTGTTCTGCGGTGTGCTGACCGGAATACAGATTGCCTCATCCACCTGTAAACTATAAATATTTAACAACGGATTTGCCTGCATCAGCGCCTCCACCGAGACATTATAGCGCCTGCTTATACTATATAAGGTATCCCCTTGCTGAACAACATAGCTTATACAATACATCGTTTTTCCTCCTTCGGAAATGAGAAGCCCAGCTTTTTCTATATTATATTCATTATAATTTGATTTGTTCATGCACATCCATGCAATTCATAAATACAAGCCTTCCACAATATACTTTATTTACCATCTCTTCTGTCGGATCGTATGCTATATTAGAATAAAATCTCTTCTTATAAAAGACTGTGTAGGAATTAATTTTTCCCCGTAAAAGCATGTAAGCGGATTCTTTCTTTCGATATTATTCTGCTCTGACGAAGCAATCGTAGGGAATATGCTGTCGTATTTTATTGCCTTTTAGTTTATTTTGTATTAATTTGCATTAATTAAGGATATATTTTCTACTTATGACATAATATAGGTATAAAAGATTAATAAATATTTCATTTTCTTTTCATTAGTCCTAATTCTTTTATAACAATTAAAATGTTGAACTTAAAGATTATGTATCGTATAATATTTAAAGCTGGTTTTTAGTGGTATAGTTTTAAGGAGAATTAAAGCATGATGAATAAAATGTTGGGAATCGACATCGGTTCAACTACCGTAAAAATAGTTATTATAAATAAAGATGGGGAAATTCTGTTCTCTGATTACGAACGGCATTTTGCAAATATTCAGGAAACCTTAGCGGGTCTCATGAAGAAAGCATTGGACGCCCTGGGTAATTTAGAGGCAGCTCCGGTTATTACCGGTTCCGGCGGTCTAACCATCTCAAAGCATATGGGAGTTCCCTTTGTACAGGAGGTTATTGCGGTATCCACAGCACTTCAGGATTATGCACCGCAGACCGACGTTGCAATCGAGCTGGGCGGAGAAGATGCGAAGATCATTTACTTCACCAACGGAATTGAGCAAAGGATGAACGGAATCTGCGCGGGCGGTACCGGCTCCTTTATCGACCAAATGGCGAGCCTATTAAATACGGATGCAGCCGGATTAAATGAATACGCGAAGAGCTATCAGATCATTTATCCGATCGCCGCCCGATGCGGTGTATTTGCTAAGTCCGATATTCAGCCTCTGATCAATGAAGGTGCAACCAAACCCGATCTTTCTATCTCTGTTTTTCAGGCAGTTGTGAACCAGACGATCAGCGGGCTAGCCTGTGGTAAGCCGATCCGTGGCAATGTTGCTTTTCTGGGCGGACCTCTGCATTTCTTAACTGAGCTTAAGAAAGCATTTATCCGTACCCTAAAGCTAGGCGATGATCAGGTAATTGCGCCGGAGCACTCCCATCTATTCGCGGCGATCGGTGCTGCAATGAATGCAAATCCGGAAATCACCACCGATCTTTCATCCTTACATGATAAATTATCCCACGGAATCAAGATGGATTTCGAAGTAAACCGAATGGAACCTTTATTCCGTGATGAAGCAGATTATGAGACATTCAAAGAACGGCACGCGAAGCATACCGTTAAGAAGGGAAGTCTGACGGATTATGAGGGAAATTGCTACCTTGGAATTGATGCCGGATCGACTACGACAAAAGTAGCGATCGTCGGAGAAGACGGTTCCTTATTGTATTCCTTCTATAGTAATAATAACGGCAGTCCGTTAAAAACCGCCATACGCTCCCTTAAGGAGATCTATGAGATTCTGCCCCCGAAAGCGAAAATTGTGCGCTCCTGCTCCACCGGTTACGGAGAGGCTTTAATCAAAGCAGCTCTGGTACTGGATGAGGGTGAGGTCGAAACCGTAGCACATTACCATGCCGCCGCTTTCTTTGAACCTGATGTTGACTGTATCCTGGACATCGGCGGTCAGGATATGAAATGTATTAAAATTAAAAACAATACCGTTGATAATGTGCTTCTGAACGAAGCCTGCTCCTCCGGGTGCGGTTCCTTTATCGAAACCTTCGCGAAATCCCTTAATTATGAGATCGAAGACTTTGCTAAGGTTGCCCTGTTTGCTAAAAACCCCATTGATCTTGGAAGCCGCTGTACCGTCTTTATGAATTCCAAAGTAAAGCAGGCACAGAAGGAAGGCGCAACGGTTGCTGATATTTCTGCCGGCCTTGCCTATTCCGTTATAAAGAATGCCTTATTTAAGGTAATCAAGCTTACCAGTCCGAAGGATCTTGGGGATAAGATGGTCGTACAGGGCGGTACGTTCTATAACGATGCCGTACTGCGCAGCTTTGAGAAAATCTCCGGTGTCGAAGCCGTTCGTCCGGACATTGCTGGCATCATGGGTGCCTTCGGAGCAGCTTTAATTGCAAGGGAGCATTACAGCGGAGAAGAAACAACAATGCTCTCCATTGACCAGATCAATGAATTAAAATATGAAACTTCCATTGCCCGCTGCGGACGCTGTGCAAATAACTGCTTATTAACAATAAATAAGTTTACCGGCGGGCGGCGCTTTATCACCGGTAACCGATGCGAACGGGGCGTCGGCAAGGAAAAGAATGCGGAACGCATCCCGAACCTGTTTGAATATAAGATGGAGCGCTATTTTTCCTATCCTCCTCTCACCGAAGAAGAAGCGGTAAGAGGAACCGTTGGAATACCAAGAGTGCTGAATATGTATGAAAACTATCCTTTCTGGCACACCTTCTTCACAAAGCTTGGTTATCGGATCGTATTATCTCCTGCTTCCAGCCATAAAATATATGAACTTGGTATCGAATCCATTCCCAGTGAATCGGAATGCTATCCTGCTAAGCTTGCCCATGGACATATCAAATGGCTACTGAATCAAGGGGTCACCTATATCTTTTATCCCAGCATTCCATTTGAACGGAAGGAAATCGATGGGGCGAACAACCATTTTAATTGCCCTATCGTAACCTCCTACTCAGAAAATATTAAGAACAATGTTGAGGAATTACAGAATTCGGACATCGCGGACATCGTCTTTGAAAATCCTTTCATGTCCTTTGAAAATGATAAAATATTATGTAACCGCCTGATTGATATCTTTACAGCAAAGCCGGGCATTACCAAGGGAGAAATCGTAGAAGCATTCGATGCTGCCTGGAAGGAGCTTGCCAGCGCAAGAGAGGATATGAAAAAGAAGGGGGAAGAGACCTTAGCTTATCTGAAAGCTTCCGGTAGAAAAGGTATCGTTCTTGCCGGACGTCCTTACCACATTGATCCCGAAATCAATCATGGTATCCCTGAGCTTATTAACTCCTTCGGTGTTGCCGTATTAACGGAAGACTCCATCTCCCACTTAGGAAAGGTGGACCGCCCGACACTCGTCGTGGATCAGTGGATGTATCATTCCAGATTATATGCCGCTGCCTCCTTTGTCCGCTCCCAGTCCAATCTGGAATTGATCCAGCTGAATTCCTTCGGCTGCGGATTAGATGCCGTTACGACGGATCAGGTAAGAGATATCCTGACAAAATCCGATAAGATCTATACGGTATTAAAAATTGATGAAGTAAATAACTTAGGTGCCGCAAGGATTCGTATCCGCTCCCTGCTGTCTGCGATTAAGGATCGGGAAACCAAACATATCGAGCCTCATATGGCGGATGCAGCGCACCACCGGGTTATCTTCACGGAGGAAATGAAAGATACCTATACAATCCTTGCTCCGCAGATGTCACCGATCCATTTTGACCTGCTGGAACCAGCACTGCGCAGCGGTGGTTATCATATCGTCATTCTGCCGAATGATAACCGGCATTCCGTGGACGTTGGACTGCAATACGTGAACAATGATGCCTGCTACCCCTCCTTAATGGTTGTCGGTCAGATTATGAACGCCCTGCTATCTGGAAAATATGATGTGAACAAGGTTGCCGTCATGATTACACAGACTGGCGGAGGCTGCCGCGCTACGAACTATATCGGATTTATCCGAAGAGCCTTAGAAAATGCAGGCATGGAACAAATTCCGGTTATCTCCCTCAGCGCATCAGGACTAGAGAGAAACCCAGGCCTAAAGATAACGCCAAAACTATTAATAACCTCCATGGAGGCTTTGGTATACGGCGATGTATTTATGCGGGTCCTCTATCGAACCAGACCCTATGAAAAGGTACCAGGCTCCGCCAATGCCTTACATAAAAAATGGCTGGAGATATGTATCAAGAGTATCGAAAGTGGCGGAAACTGGAGAGAATACAAGAAAAATCTCCGCGGAATCGTCCATGATTTTGATACCCTGCCGATGGATGAGACACGGAAGAAGCCAAGAGTCGGTGTTGTCGGAGAAATCTTAGTAAAATTCCTCCCTGCCGCCAACAATTATATTGTTGAACTATTGGAAGCAGAGGGCGCGGAAGCCGTTGTACCCGATCTTTTAGATTTCTTTATGTATTGTGCCTATAATAATAACTTTAAAGTAAAATACCTGGGTAAGAAAAAGTCCAACGCTCGGATCGGCAACCTCGTAATTTGGGCATTGGAGCAGCTTCGAAAAGAAGCAAGAACTGCTCTGAAAAAAAGCAATCGTTTCGATCCTCCCGTACCGATCAAAGTCCTGGCAGAGTATGCCGAACCCATTGTATCCATCGGGAATCAAACCGGTGAAGGCTGGTTTTTAACCGGTGAAATGATGGAGCTCATTCATTCCGACATACATAACATCGTATGTACACAGCCATTTGGATGCCTCCCGAACCATATCGTCGGGAAAGGTGTTATTAAGGAAATTCGAAGACTCCATCCGGAGGCCAATATTGTTGCTGTCGATTACGACCCCGGTGCCAGCGAAGTCAATCAGCTAAACCGAATTAAGCTGATGCTATCCACTGCGGTAAAAAACATGAACAAAGCACAGGAGAAAAAATAGCCTGAAATATGGTATAAAAGCAAATTTATAAAATTAACTTCTTCAATTTGCACAATCTATGTGTTGACAAATAATATGAAACAAATTTCATTCGCAACACATTGTTCTCCAAGTGCTGCATAAAACGCAATACTTGGATTGAAGTACGTAGTGGTATGTGCCAATGACTTCAAACAGTTGCGTATTAAAATATTGTTTCCTTTTACTTGAATTTTACCTTGATTTGTGCAAATTGATGAAGACGATTTGTTAAGAGAGCTTTTGTCGGGCTAATCATGGCATCATATGTAATTTAAAAATTCTATAATACGAACTTGAATTTTTATAATAAATTTGGCAAAAGCCGAAAAAATACGCTAAACAGGAAGGAATGCCGTGTAGCTATTTCTCCTTGTTTAGCGTATTTTTAATTTATTTATTTTCAATCTGCCAATCAATTGGCTTGATACCATTATGTATAAGAAACTGATTCGTTTTACTAAACGGTTTGCTTCCAAAGAAACCCCGAAAAGCGGATAAAGGACTTGGATGCGGCGCCTCCAGTATCAAATGCTTCGGATTATTCAGCATACTCTTCTTCATCTGCGCCGGTCTGCCCCACAGAATGAATACAATCGGACGATCCTGCGCGTTTACCGCCTGGATAACCGCATCCGTGAACTGCTCCCAACCCTTTCCCTGATGGGAGTTAGCGCGATGCGCACGGACCGTCAGAACCGTATTCAATAATAGCACCCCTTGTCTTGCCCATTTCTCCAGATAACCGTTGTTGGGAATAGAGCATCCCAGATCCTCCTGCAGCTCCTTATAGATATTAACAAGCGACGGTGGAATATCGACCTCCTGCTTCACCGAAAAGCATAGTCCATGAGCCTGCCCTTCATTATGATAGGGGTCCTGCCCCAGAATAACGACCTTCACCTCATTCAGCGGAGTAAAATGAAATGCATTAAAGATATCATCCGCTTTGGGATAAATGACATAATGCATATATTCTGACCTTACAAAACGGTACAAATCCGCATAATATGGCTTCTTAAATTCATTTCCAATGGCATCCAGCCAATCATTATCAATAGCGCTCAAATAATCTCCTCTTTTCTTATGAACGAAAAACGAATTTATAGCAAATCAAACCGATATCTGCCATAAATCCGCTAACTCTATATTGCTATTTTTTGAGTAATATTGCAAATATTTAAAATTACAATCGGATACTAAGTCCCTTGTCCTTCAAATAACGCTTCAATTCCATAATCTCCAATTCCTTATAATGAAATAAGGAGGCAGCTAAAACTGCGTCTGCTTTGCCGGTAGTCAGCGCATTATAAAAATGCTCCATCGTTCCTGCACCCCCGGATGCTATAACAGGAACGGATACCTTCTCCGAGATCGCCCGGGTCAGCTCCAGATCATATCCATTCTTTGTCCCATCACAATCCATACTGGTCAATAGGATTTCACCGGCTCCCAATTCACAGGCTCTCACAGCCCACTCCACCGCATCTATTCCCATATCCACACGACCGCCGTTCTTATAAATATTCCATCCGGATCCATCTTCTCTTCGCTTGGCATCAATGGCTAATACGACGCATTGGCTTCCAAACCGATCTGCCGCCGCACGAATCAAATCCGGATTCATAATCGCTGCGGTATTAACGGCTACCTTATCCGCACCCTCTCTTAAGATCATCTTAAAATCTTCTACGGTTCTTATCCCTCCCCCTACGGTAAAAGGAATAAATACCTTCTCGGCAACTCTGCGAACCATATCCAATTTAATTGCTCTTGCATCCGAGGAAGCGGATATATCCAGAAATACCAATTCATCCGCACCCGCTTTATCATAGGCAGCTGCTACTTCCACCGGATCTCCTGCATCCCGAAAATTGACAAAATTAACACCTTTCACAACCCGCCCGTTATGTACATCCAGACAGGGAATAATCCTCTTTGTAAACATTCCATCTCTCCTACCTGCAATTTAATCATTCATCGCATCTATTCCTATAGAGATGCAAAGTTTTTTAAAATTCTAAGACCGACATCCCCGCTCTTTTCCGGATGAAACTGGCAGCCAAATACATTTCCTCTCTCCACCGAGGCATGAATCAGCGTGCTGTAATGTGTGGTTGCTGCCACATCCGTCGCATTTTTAGCCTTCAGATAATAGGAATGAACGAAATATACATAGGATTGGTCCGCAATCCCCTGGAATAATTTTGCGCCCAGCCGGATGGATAGAGAATTCCATCCGATATGAGGAATCTTCAGTCCTTCGCTGTCGGGAATTCGATAAATTTCACCCGGTAGAATGGATAATCCCTCCACTTCCCTGCACTCATCGCTTCGTTCAAACAAAAGCTGCAACCCAAGGCAAATACCCAAAAACGGGGTTCCTTTCGCTGTAATTTTCTTAATTACCTCTGGCAATTGATAATGGTGCAGTTTTTCCATTGCATCCCCGAAGTTTCCTACGCCCGGCAGAATTACCTTATCCGCTGCTAATAAAACCCGCCGGTCTCTGGTGATCACCGGTTTTTCGCCAAAGGAAGCAAAGGCTTTCTCCACGCTTTTTAAATTACCTGCATCATAATCAATCATTGCTATCATATCTATTCCTCTTTCATAACCATAGATCTGTTATTCTCTACTATAAGATCAGGAACAATAACAGTTCATGATCCTTGGCTCCGATCGCATATTGCAAGTAAGCTTGCATATGCTCGCACCTATACCGTTATTATATCATAAGTAAAGAACACTCATGATCTTGGTACTCCACTCGGAAATTACAAGCAAGCCTTGTATCTCCTCATTCCGTTTTTTTAGATCATGAACTAAAAATATGTTCATGATTTTTGGCTCCGATCGTATATTGCAAGCAAGCTTGCATATGCTCACTACGCTGTTATTATATCATATATCCGCTTACTGTATTCCGATTCATTTTCAATAAAGGTAATCTGCATAGCCTCCTCCTCACTCAGATCAAATTTATTCTTGAGTTCGGCTAATATCTGATCTCTGACATAATCCAGATCACTTTCAATTCCATATAATGTTGCCAGTTCAATATATTTATCATAACGCTTTAGTCCTTTTAGTAGGGAATCAAGCGCCTCCGGGTATTTTTCAACCGCGTAAAAATTATTATAAGAGTTCAACTGCTTATTAACATACATAACCGTTTGAATCTTATTGTAAATTTCAGCATCCTCATCCTTCATATCCATACCATCAACTTCGTCATAAGCCTGTGTATACTTATGTGTGCTAAAATAGTATGTTGCATTCTTAATGCTATTGCTGTATGCAAAAGCCTTCGTACCGGAGATCAAAAGGGCGGTTAAAAGTGCAAAAGTAATCATAACAAAAGACGCTGCAACCAGATTAATGTGCCCATGATCAACCTCTACCTCGTTAACTACCTTCTTCACTTCTTTTGGTTTCTTCTTGCTTGCCTTCTTTTGCTTTATACTCTCTTTTTTACTTACCTTCTTACCCGCATTCTTTTTGCCGAAGGATTCACTGTTCTCTCTTTCTTCCTCCTGTTTTGCTAACGGCGCCTTTGTTTTCTTCTTCGCAGATTTTTTAGCTGCTTTCTTAGCCGCTTTACCGTCAGAAGTTTTCCCTTTCACCGGATTACCTGCCTTGAAAACCTCTTCCTTCTCCTCTGTGCCGGGAGCGATTTCCTTAACTTTCTTTACCTTCTTTGATTTCTTCTCTTTTTTTACTTTCTTATCCGAGTTTTTATCAAAAATACGTGCAAACAGTCCGTCTTTCTTCTTTTCTGGCTCCTTTGCTTCATGATCTTGCTCATTTTCCGGCTGAACTAATAATTTCTGAAATTTTTCCTTCTTACCCTTTTTCTTTTCATCCATTTCCTTCTCAATGCTGCTTTGCTCTACATTGGAATCCTTATCGTTCAGCGAAGATACTGCCGTTAATGCGTCAGAGAACACTTCTCCAACATCACTGGGAGATGTATTATCAACACTCGGCACGGGATCGTTGGTCCCATTTAACAAATTAGAAATCTCCATTGCAACCGGATCATCGACACTCATTTGATTTAGGAGGCTTAGGATCTCATCATCAACGGTTTCTTCCTTCTTATCCTGCTCCGACTGAGCAGCTTTATCGAAGCTCTTCTCCTCTTTCTTATCGGAATTCGATTGATCCAGTTCATTTAATATCGCGTAAAGAGTTGGATCTTCTGGATCTTCCTCAGAAAAATTATCTATCTCATTCGGTATAATATTACTATCCGGCTCAGTATCCTTTAAATCTCCGAATAAATCTTCTTCATGAATAACAATTCTATCGTCTGAATTCTTCTGGTTAGCGAAGTTCATGAAGCCATCCGCATTCTCTAAATCGTCCATGATGTTAAATTGCTCGAAATCATGTAAGTCATCCGAAGCGTCTGAATTAAATGCCTGCAAATATTCATCTACGACAGAAGCTTCCACCTGCTCCATATTTTGTTCCTTCATACCGCTCTTCTTTGGTTCCTTCCTATCAATGTTCTTTTGCTCTTCTGTATCAATTATCTTATGTTCTTCCACACCATTACTATTTTGTTCTTTTGTATCAATCGTTCTTTGTTCTTTCAGATCGATTGCAATTTGCTCTCCCACAACACTGTCCTTTTGCTCTTCTGTATCGATTGTACTTTGTTTTTTCCTATCGGTATTCTTTTGATTCCTCATACTCGGTTTATTTGGTTGCGTATTCTTCATTACAGAACTTAATAAACTGTCTAAATAGGACTCTTTTGATTTCAGCTGTTCCTTTTCGAGACAATCTTTGCAATACATGGATCCATCCTCTATATCTGTATTACATATCTTGCACTTTGCCATTTGAACACCATCCATTTTTCCTTTGTAATGATGATTATACCATTATTCGTTAAGAACATCCGGATTTACTATCGATATGATTTTTCTCAAATCCAAAACTTCAATTGTTGTATCCTTTCGTTCAAAAGTTCCAGTCACTACATCTTTTACCTTTGTACTTAGACTTTTACCAGGTTCATTAATCTCATTGCTAAATATTTTATGAATCCCTTTAACCTTGTCCACATGGAAGCCAATATTTAAATCGTTGATGCCTGTAACCATTAACATTTCTTCGTTTGAGATGCTTTGATCTGCTAATTTCAAACTCTTACCCAGGTTAATGATCGTAATAATAAAATCCCTTGGCATTACCATACCTTCTATGTATGGATGAGCGTTTGGTATAGGAGTTGGCTTCTGTTGATAGGGAAGGATTTCTTTGATTTCATTAATATCAACCCCATAAGAATTGCCTCCTGCTTTAAATTCTAAAATCTCAAGTTCTTTTATTTCTCCTTCTTTTACATTCTCTTGATTCATCCTTATACCTCCACTACTGTGTATATCGTTATTTTTCATTTGTTTCTTAAATCTTACCATATATATTGTATCGAACTATACGACCTATAACCTTATATAACATTGTACCCATGAAACGCTTCTTCTATAATGTTACATAATTCTGAGATATCCTTCCGTAATTATCCTATTTCCTTTTTTTATTACAAAATCTTTCTTCTATTATAGTATAAATGATTTAAGAATACAAATAAAAAAGCCCTCTGTCCCTATATGAAATGCCCAATATAGCTCTTCTTCCTTTTGTTTAAAAAACTCCGCAAATCTTACAGATAGTGAACTTCTTTTTTATCGAGATCTATTATCACACTCCTTGTATTGGGTTTGCTAAGAAATACCTCCCTGCCATCCTTTGTCATACACATATCCAATCGGTATGGATATTCCGCATCACAATATACAGGGGCAAAATAAATTCAACCTTTCCTCATCCGTGCTCTGTAGTGCATTGCTATTCCATAAGAAGTTTCTTATATAATCTTTCAGTTCGTCAACGCATAATTAAGTACAACATCAGTTCTATTCTTATAATCTTCTATTGTAGGCTGAATCGATATGTCGGGCAGAAATGTTCCAATTCCATCATTTTTATAGCTGAACGACTTGCTAAACTCAAAATACTTGGTACTGTAGCCAATTGAATTTTGAGAATTAGGCAAATTAATAGTTTTTACTTCTCCGTAACAGTCCAGTGCGCCACCTGTGGGTTCACCTACAGAGATAGCTTCCGGGGCCGCCTGTTTTACTCTATATATTGCAAACATACCTGACGAAAAGGTATTGCGCCCTACCAGTATATTAACCTTAACTTTAGTGTTTGCTACAATATAGTTTCCGAGACGTATCGTAAATGGGTTAAGTATTTCAGAATTTCCACCAGTATTGCTTCTTAAATCAATAATAATTCTATCTACTTCATTTTCCTCGATAAAATCAAACATTTCCTTATTAAAATCAGGGAATTTTTGGTTATCCATATCGGCACAAACGTTATATTCAAAATAGAGAGTCTTGTGATCGGATAGATATTCATAGTCGTAGTATTTATCATATTTACCAATAAGGGAATCCTTCCCCTTATTATTGACGAAATCGGCATTTTGACCGTATTCAAGTGCAGAAACGGTAAAGTCCTGCACCTTGTCATCTTTTTGCACTGTAAATACAGCCTCTTTCTCATTCTCAATGATACCCAGACCATACATATATACAGGTGATTGAAGATAGCTTGGAAGCATTGCCAGTACCCAGCTCTCATTTTCATGGGATATAAGTGATGTAAGTTTGTCGATCACTATATTAATATCAATACTATTTATCTTTAAGACCTGCGAATACATCATATCTTCAAGACTTGTATCAGCATTTACTATATAGGTTTTTCCGTCAAATATCCAAAATTGAAGCGGGTAACTATATCCATCCCAAAAATTAATGGATGTATGTGCATCCCCAATAGAAGCAACAATCTTATTAAGCTCTGCAAAAATCTGTTCATTGCTAAGCTGGTCTATTTTGTTTATCAATTGATCCGTCATATTATTAAACTCTTCCTTGGTAATAATACTAAAGGGATTTTTATGCAGCTTGGGAAGCTCTTTTTTGAAGAACATAATATCCTCAGTCAAAAGACGATTACGTTCTTCGCTTGTATTATCATTATTTAATATAGCTTCTCGATTAATAGACTTGTCCATGGTATTCTCTTCCCTGCTAGAACATGCTGTAACTAAGAATAATAAAGCAACGCTAATCAGTAGTATTGTAAAACATTTTATTCGCATTTAATCATTCTCCTTATTATTAATTATCTGGTGCTCCTGTGTATAATTATAACATAAATGCAAAACCAATCCCATACTTTTCCATAACATTATAGGTACCGATAAAAACGCACCCATTGACATGAATTATTATAAGGCTATTATATTAGCTAATAATAATTACATAACAAAAAAACTCAAAACAATCATGTCTTGAGTCTCTGCTTTAACCTATTTAATTGACTTTCTTCTACACACGAAAATGTGATCATCCATAAGTGCTAAAGCACTTCTAATTAGGTAGAAATACCTCGCATTCTCTAACAAACCTGTTTAGGTCAAGCCCTCGACCTATTAGTAACAGTCAGCTC
>SVEA01000213.1 GCA_015057615.1 Lachnospiraceae bacterium
AGAGCCAATAAAATTAATAATGTTACCTTTCATATTCCAACGGATGAAAACAATCAATATGACTATATGAAGCCCTGGATCATTTCCTCCTCCGATTATCGTCTCAACATGAAGTTCGTTCCGATTCTTGATAGGGAAGCGCATCTGTCTGCTTTATTTCTATCCACGCATCAGCATCAGGTCTTTGGCCGGTATAGCGGTACCGCAATTTTGGATGATGATACCGCTATTTATTTTAATAATTTTATGGGATTTGCCGAACGGGTTGTAAACCGATGGTAGGCAGGAAAATCTTCTTTCGTTTTATGTAAAAAGACGTATTACATCATAGAATTCTCTATGCATTGTAATACGTCCCTTTTCTTTCGGTTTCACAGGCTGCTTCCCGTTTCACTGACCTCTGAATTTTCTCAGAAAATCTTCTGTCTTAATAATCTTATGTTTTTTCAGACAGCTTCCAATCCACTGCTCCTTGTTTTCGCAGTTTTTCAATTTTCACAGCGATCTTTCTACTTGCTGCTCTTTTGTTTTCTCAGACTTTCTGCTTCACAGTTTCTTCATTTTCCTTAAGCTGCTTCCGTTTCACCATTCACTGAATTTTTCCAGAAATCCTCTGTCTCCATACTCTTTCGGATTTTTACAAGTATCTTTCAAACCCTGCTTCCCAGAATTACTCGTTCATACCTTCCACAATAGCGGAATACGTAATCGCTGTAACCGCATCGTTCTCTATTACAAAAGTTAATTTGCTGTCCCCAAGGGTATAGGTATAGAAACCATTTTCCTCGGTATAGCCTTCCCCATAAGCGTTTACCACATCCTCCAGGGTGGACCCCAGATAGATGCCTTCCTTTGTCGTGACGGTATCATCCAACAGGTTCACAGAGGACACATAATCCTTGTCTCCTTGAGGATAGGTGGATAACTCAAATGCACTGTAATAAAAAATTTTATCCAAGCCTTGGAACGCACAACTCGGAGCTTCAAAATAATCCATGCTTTCCCCCAGTTTCTCCAGAACGGGAGCCGCATCTACGTTCATGGGTATTGCTATGTCGTTGTATTCAAATTGGAAGCCTTCTGTCTGTCCCTGCTGCTTTTCCTCCCCGGAAGTTCCGTTATCCGCCCCATTGGTCTGATTGGAATTTTCGGATCCCTGCTTGGTTCCTCCGCAGCCGGTAAGTAAAAGCATTGTAACCAGAAATATAATACTTATTTTTTTCATATCTAATCTCCTATCTGATAACCTGGTATTTTACCACTTATTTTGATTATACTTTGATTGCCCGACAAAAGCCTTCTTAACAAATCGTCTTCTTTAATTTGCACAAATCAAGGTAAAACTTAAGAAATCGGAAACCATATTTTAATTCGCAACTGTTTGAAGTCGTTGGCACGTACCATTACGTACTTCAACCCAAGGATTGCGTTTTATGCAATGCTTTGCGGAACTGCGTGTTGCGAATAAAATTTGTTTCATAATACTTGTTCAACATATATATTGTGCAAAAAATTAACGAAGTCGAGTTTATAAACCAGCTTTTGACACTCCTATCAACCGTTTTATTTTACTATATTCCTCGATCGAAGTATACATAAAAACACGGCATCTTTATGCATGTTAAAATCCTAAGATTATTCTGGCATTTCTATTATTCCTATGGTTAGCCTGATAAAAGCCCTCTTAACAAATCCTCTTCGTTACTTTGCACAAATCAAGGAAAAGCTTAAGTAATAGGAAACAATATTTTACTACGCAACTGTTTGACGTCGTTGGCACTTAGACCAATGTGGTCTTATGTACCACTACGTACTTCAATCCAAGGATTGCGTTTTCTGCAATACTTTGCGGGACTGCGTGTTGCAAATGAA
Organism: Lachnospiraceae bacterium; assembly: GCA_015057615.1. Classification (GTDB taxonomy): domain Bacteria; phylum Bacillota; class Clostridia; order Lachnospirales; family Lachnospiraceae; genus Mobilitalea. The sequence goes on from SVEA01000213.1 coordinate 1,873, forward strand.
ATTTATTTCATATTACTTGTCAATGCATAAAATGTACAAATTGACGAAGTCAAGTTTATAAATCGGCTTTTGTCGGGCTAATTATTCCTATAGTATTCCCCAGTTTCACAATTTCTGTTTCATGATTTTACAGTTTCTCTAACGCTGTCATCATTTCATTTTCTTCCGATCGAAGAATTTCTATACGAAACCTTCGATTGACCGCCTTTTTACTCTTCTAACTGCTGTGCCTGCGCACCATAGCTTTTCAGATAGCCGTACTCCGCCATCTCTCTTTCCTGATCCGCTTTCATATCATAATAGAACTTTACCTTCTCATCCCATATTTTCTTTGTCTCCGGATTCGTTCTCTGATCCGGCACGCCATAGGTTTCACTTAATATCTTTCCAAAGTAACGGCTGAATTTCTCTGCACCGGACAGGTTAAGATGCAGCCCTCCGTCAAAGGTATCCGCTTGATAGTCGATTCCGATTTCATCCGCCACGTCAAGGAAGTTAATATAAGTCAGATCGTTCTCCTTTGCATAGGTAACGATCTGCTCGTCCCATTCCTCATACCAATAAGGATATACGCTCGGGGACTTGATCAAAATGAGCTTGATATCATTTTCTTTGCAAAGCTTTGTTATCTTATCTAAGTAATTATAGCTGTTGCTGCCAAATTGGTAGCTCGGCAGCTTCTTACCCTTCGGGATCACATTGACCGGCTTGGTATCGACTCGCATCAGATAACCGTTATGGGATAGGGTATCCTTTTTTAGGATATATTGAAAATCCTCGGCTATCAATTCGCTCCAACGGGAATGGTACCGTAGGAGAGGAAAGAGATACGTAATTAAATCTTCTTCTTCCATCATGGATGCCTTAATCGCACCAATTTTTGATTTAGAAAGCTTCATTCCGTCCAAGGTCAGGCGATTGTACGCTTCCTTTTGCGGTTCGTTATATTTCATTGCAAGGACATTATAGACAACGACATCCGGTTTTTCATACTTTAACGTTTCTTCCAGCAGATAATAGGACTGCCAGATCAATTGCTGCGCACTTCCGCGGATATAACTGGTAATTCCGTAATTCTCCCATAGTGTCACCGGAGAAATATTGGAGAACACCTCGCAGTCGCCGATAAAGATAACCTCATGGTTTTTTACCTCATCATAATATTCCTCTATTAGATTACCTTCCGGAATCGCATACATATATTTTGGCATCAGTAATCGTTGAAGGAAGCCGAGTATTATTATTGCAACACAGAATACTGCACCATTGATCAGAATTTTTTTCTTCATTGTATTTACCTCTCTTCTAGAACTGGCTGTAGATAAACTGGCTTGCGTCATAACCTACACCATATGCACCAAGGAGTAACACAGCGAGGAAAATTGCAAAGTAAGCCGTATAGCGCAGCCATATCGGTCTGGCTGCCAGCTTTTCCCGTACACTGCCGGATCTTTGCAGCAGGCTTACGATAAGTATTAGGGTTACACTTAGGATAAGTACAATATAATCTGCCGGCGTAAGACCAAGATGCATTAATCCGCCCCGGAACAGCTCAAGATAATTGGGCTTTGTCACGATCGTGGCATACATGCGAAATGTCGTACCTACATCGCGGTAGCAGTCAAAGGTTCGTAAGAAGCTCATCAGCCAGAAGGTCCTTCCGATCTGGAACAGGCGGTACCAGCCTTTATCCGCCACATCGAACCGCTCGTGAAATTTCAGATAAAGCGGCGAACATTCCTGGGATATTAAGATCACGAGACAGTTTAATAATCCCCATACAATAAAGTTCCAAGCTGCACCATGCCAGATACCTGTTGTAAACCAAACGATGATGGAAGCGATATACACCGGGATCCGCTTTCCGATACCGTTGCCAAACCATTTTCGGCATTTCTTCGATAGATCCAGCATTGGCTTGCTGACGGAAATCGGGTAGAACATATAGTCCTTAAACCAGGTACCCAGGGTAATATGCCACCTTCTCCAGTATTCTGTAATCGATTTTGAGAAATACGGCCGGATGAAATTCTCTTCTAGTTGTATTCCCAGCACCTGCGCAATACCGATGACAATATCGATTCCACCGGTAAAATCGCAGTAGAGCTCAATTGCATAAAAGAGCATCCCAATCAATACATATACGCCCTGATATTCCTTCGGACTTCCTATAATGGTATTTACCGCAACTAATAACCGATCCGCGATCACCAGCTTTTTAAAGTAGCCCCAGAGAATTCTCTGCAAACCAAAGGAAATTTCCCTCGCATCAAAAGAATGCTCCTCAAATAATGTTTTCTTTAAATCATCAAACCGGCTGATCGGTCCCTGGATCAGCTGCGGGAAGAAGGAGATAAACAATGCCAGCCGGAACACATTCCTTTCATAGGAATATTTTTCACGGTACACATCTATGATATATCCCATGGTTTGAAAGGTATAAAAGGATATTCCAAGCGGCAGTGCAAAACGCAGGAATGGCAATTCCTTATTTCTGCCAAATAGGGAAAACAGGGAATTCACATTGGCGATTGCAAAATCCGTATATTTTAGGACAGCTAGGATGCCAAAGTTAAATAAAAGGCACCGAACCAACCAGGTTCTTTGCTTTTTCTTCATGATCGCCTTATATTCTTTTCGTTCCTCTCTGGAGAGGCTTCCCTTATTTTCCTTAATATAAATACTCTGCTTTTCCTGTAATGCATTGATTTTATAGCTTGCAATATAGGTGGACAGCGTCGTTGCTATGATATAGAACAGATACGTCGGTCCTGCGATCGCATAGAATATATAGCTTGCCGCCAGCAGCAGAATCCATTGATGCTTCTTTCTTACCGAATAATAAGCCGTAATTACTACGATAAGAAAGAGCAAAAACTCATATGATGTAAAAAGCATACCATCCCCCTATTATTCGTCTTCCAGGAGACGTTCTATCATCGCGTACAATGCTTTCGCAGAATTAAAATTTTCCGGCTTGATCTCTTCTACCGGAATTGTAATATCAAATTCATCGCTGAGATCGGAGATCAATGTTACAATATCAAAGGAATCAATGATTTTATCATCAATTAATGTTTCACAGGTTTCATAATCCACTTCCGGGTGTAATTCTCTTAATATTTCTAATACTTCTTCCATAATTAACCTCATTTCTGCGCAGCTTTTGCGCATCATTCTCTAATCCGTTATTGTATTCTGCTGTTTCTTTCCTACGTGCTAAATTTGTTATAACCGAAATCCGAAAATATTTCAATCGATTGTCAGAAATCTTAAGAAATTATTTCTTTTTGTACTTTTCTTTTAAAAATACACGGTCAATCTTTCCATTCGCGGTCAGAGGCATTTCCTCCAGGCTTTCTATCACATTTGGCACCATATACCGTGGAAGCTTTTCCTTTAAGCAGATTGCTGCCTGCGCCGGCGTAACGTCTCCTACATAATATAATATAATCTTTTTCTTGATCTCATCAAACAGACAGCATGCCGTTTTAATATTCTCCATCATATTGGCTGCAATCTCGATCTCTCCTAGTTCAATGCGGTGTCCCATATGCTTTATCTGGTTGTCCTTTCGAGATACAAAGATCAGCTCTCCCCGCTCATTGTATTTTCCCAGATCACCAGTGCAGTAGATCAGCTCCGGATAGGCATCATTTAACGGATTTTGAATAAATACTTCGTTCGTCTTTTCAAAATTCTTATAATACCCCAGGGTCAGGGAAGTGCCACGGATGCAGATCTCTCCTACCGCACCCTCTTCTGCAAGCTTCCTGTCCTCATCCAGCAGAAGGATCTCTGTATTCTGAAAGGGCCGCCCAATCGGAATCACTTCATCCAGCTCAAACTCCCGGTTTACTTCGTAATAGCAGGACATCCCGGTGGCTTCTGTCGGTCCGTACAAGTTGATAAATCGTGCGTTCGGCAGGTGCTTCTTCCATCGGTTGAACTGCTTGATCGGAAATACCTCGCTTCCGAAGGCAACGGTATGCAGATACTTCGGTATCTCCTTCTCCAATGCTCCGAAGGCGGAAATCATGGTAAGTGCGGATACGACCCAGCATACGGTATTGATCTTATGTTCATTTAAGAATTCCACGAGCTTTAGCGGGAACATAAATAGGCTTTTCGGTATCAGATATGTTGTTGCCCCGAACTTCAAGGTAGGATAGAGCTCTTTTAAGCATGCATCCACATAAAGCGGCGTCTGATTTCCAAAAACCGTATCTTCATTAAATTGCAGCACTTTTGATAAATTCTCGATATAGTCAATAACGGAACGGTGACAGGCTACTACTCCCTTCGGGATTCCAGTGGAACCGGAGGTAAATACGATGTAGATTGGATCCGTATCGATCTGCTTGTCCCGTACTTTGTGTAGAAGCTCTTCGTCTGCAGTGGTCTTAATCATTGCTTCGTAGGAGTAAACCTTTCCTTTATATGAGAACGCATCCAACTGCCCCGCGGTATCCTCATCGCAGATAACTGCCTTCGGATTTAGGCTTTGAAAGATGAGCTCGATTCGATGTCTGGGCATCTCTTCGTCAATCGGAACATAATAATTACCGCTATAGACAACACCATAAAAGGTTACGATCGTTCTCGGATGCTTTCCCATAAATACAACGATTGGCTCCCTGTCATGCCCCTGCTTCTGAAGATAGGTTCCGATTGCTCTGGATTGCTGGTATACCTCTTCAAAAGTAATACCCACATTTTCATCTGCATATGCAATTTTATCCGGAACTTTCGGTACGATTTGTTCTAAATATTCTAAAACATTTCTCTGCATCTTATGCCTCCATATATCGTTCGATTTTGTTTTAATTGGCTAATCTTAAGTGTTATAAGTCATTTTAAGATTTTGATAGAAATAGGACTCAAATCGAACATAAACAGCCTGCGTATGCCAGTCTTAGCCAACCTGAATATAGATAAGGCCCTATTCATGTTCTTTGTTTTTATATGACTTATGACACTCATATCAATCTTCCGTGGATATCAGGTTCTTATAGTCCTCTTTGACCCCGGCTCCACAGAGCTCAATGGATTTTACAGCCAAAACTTCCATTGCATCCAGATAATTCGGACCCAGCGGGTAATCCCTTTTGATAAGGGACAGCTCGGTGCAGCCAAGAATATTGACCTCGGCACCCATTTGCCATAATTCTTCACTGACTGCTGCAAACTTATCCATATCTGGTGGAATATTAACCTTTAGATTGTCATAGATCAGGGAATTAACAATTTCCTGCTTCTCTTTTGACGGAACCACAGCGGATATTCCATATTGTATAAGCTCTTTTTGAAATAGCTTACTATAGATGGTTCCTTCCGTTGCCATAATTCCGACACACCTAATTCCCTGCCTGTTTAGATAAGCCGCTGTTTCTTTTACCATATGGATGATCGGAACCGGGATCTTCGAGGCTAATTCCTCATAAAAGTTGTGCCCTGTGATACAGGGGATCGCAATATAATCCACCCCCAGATCATCCAGGATCTTTCCGACCTCTACCATAGGGATAATCGGATTTTCCTGACTTTTCCCCAGGATATAGCCGGTGCGATCCGGTATCGACGGCTTACTGTATATCATCATTTCTATATGATCCTGATCCCGATTCGCATCGGTCATCTTATTGATTAAACTATAAAAATATTCGGTTGCTAAAGGCCCTAAGCCCCCGATCACACCCAGCTTTTTCATTTGTTATTCCTCCGGAGTTACATCAATTGATGTTTTATCGTATACATAATAATTATTTCCTCTGATTTCCGTCAGCTTCACTGCCTCCGACTCCGTCAGATAGAAGGAATCCCGATGATCCTTATTCGGGGTAGCATCGAAGTGGTACCAGCCCTCCCCGCAGTTAATCAAGCTCCAATAATGGTGTGTCCTGCCTCCCTCACGGGTCAACCCAATATTCTCTATTTCCGCCCGGTTAAGTAATACCTGGGAAACGGCGAAATAGGTAAAGCAGTCTCCGATCCCGTTCTTAAACCCACGATATGCCTCTGCCATCCAATCCGATTTATCCGAGCTGCCGGTATAGCTGATATGCCCTTTCGTCCAGGTATAAATCTTTTCGGCGATTTCCTTCTGAGTCATTCCTGCCTTAACGATCCGCCCTAACACCTCATCCGCCAGCTCATTTAGGGTATCTTCCGATATGGAAAGTTTTTTCACCGTAATTTTCGCGGTTTCCGCCGCTTTGTTACCGGAAGAATCCACTGCTGTGTATGTTACCGAATAGGTTCCTTCCTTTTTTAGATTCACGCTGCTGGAATCGATCTGCAGCTCAACCTCTTTATCTTTATTATCGGTTACGGTGATCCCCTTCCGATAGGATAAGGAATCCCCGATATATACCGTCTTATCACGTACCCCAAGAATCACCGGTGCTTCGGTGTCTTCCTTAACGATTAGAAGTGCCTCTACTTCCGAAGTATTGTTACCTTCATCTTTAAGCTGTATTGTTACCCTCTGTTCTCCAAGCACAGTGAAGTCCGGCTCCTGTACATAGAATGCTCTTACCTCGGTTGCATCCTCTATATTTGAAAGGAAGGAGATCGGCTCAACAGCTTCCCCAAGCCAAGTCTCAGCATCTACTGCCTCCGCTTTGGGCGGTATCGTATCCACCACCTTAATTCCAGCATTTTTGACTGTACCATTTACGTCAAGCTGAATAATATGCATTCCCGGCTTACTAATATCCAACTTCGATATGTCTGTAACAAAGGAAACCGTATAGCTCGGATCGGATATAAAATCCGCTGTTGTAATCGCTTGCCGGGAACCTGCCTCGATTGTGATCGAATTCATAATATCCAAAACCGTCAGCATTGCATTCATTTCGGTCTGATTGCCGCCGGCATCTTCTAATAGAATGGTTACCTCCTGGTCACCAATGACTGAGGTATCCGGCGCCTCTTTAAAGGATACGGAAACTTCCGTAGCATCCGTTATATCTTTGACAAGGGAATCTGCTGCTACCGTTTCCCCTTTCATCGCTGTATAACTTACAGCAACCGCCTTGGGAGGGACCGTATCAACAATTCTCAGGCTGGTGTTATACACCTTGCCTTCAATCTCAATTTGTATTGGATAAGTACCCGGACGGTTTAAATCCAGGGAATTGATATCCGTTATAAACCTTGCATCCTTCCCTTGATCTTTTAAAAACTCCCCGATATCTGCCATTGGAGAACCCGCTTCCATGGTAACGACCTTAGCAGCCTTCGGACGGAGCTGCAAATATGCAAAGCCACCGAGGTAAAATAGCACCAATAAGCTGACAAACAAAAGAAATTTTTTTCCTCGCCTTTTTTGTCCTCGTCTTTTTTTTCTTCGAATCATTCTGCCCTCCAGATATTGAGATATCCATACATTTTATACATAAGAAGAAAACCGCAAAACCATGCGATTATAGACCCTAATTATATCCCATTTTTAGATACGTATATCATAATAGCATTATATTAAAAAGTCAATCATGGTATTGTTTTCTTCCATGGTATTTTATAGATTTTTTAGATTTTTTAGCTATAAACATTAAATTATTCCCATTTTTTTCATAGCTATCCTGACTTTTATGCGGTTTTTCTACCTTCATAAATTCAATTTGAAATTTTTTCTTAAGAAAAGCCGCTCGTTTCTCTTCTATTCTTACATAAAAATCAATTTAAGGATTTCTTTCTACATAATTAACTATTTTTCAACTTCCGCATAATGTATAATAGAAAGGAGTTGATTCTTATGGGATATAATAATATGTCTGGATCCCGCAGCCGTCATTGTGATACCTTCTGCCCTAATCGAAATCCCAGATTTGATACTAGGGGGTCTTCTGATCGCGGACTTTCTCCGGGACGTGACCGCTCTGACGGTCGCAGCCGCTGCCGCAGCAGCATGCGTGATTGCGATGACCGGTTTGACTGGCAAGAGAGAGATGACTGGCGCGAGAAATCAGAATGGCGCGGTAGAAACGATTGGCGTTAGGGCCGCTGCTCCGGCAGATGGTAACCGCTTTTTATCTTATTGTTGAAATTTTATATAATTAATATGAAATTACACTAAATTTTGAATAAAGGACTTTACTTTAGTACTCTATAGTGTTAAAATTACATTGCGTGAATATCAACTTCACTACTGGATGAAAGGAAGGTCCTAGCGATATGAGTAAGAACATCAGAACACCTGCTGTCGATCATTTGTTTCAGGCTGTTTTAAGTTTAAAGGATTCTGAAGAGTGCTATACATTTTTTGAGGATATTTGTACCGTTAATGAATTACTTTCCCTATCCCAAAGATTTGAAGTAGCAAAAATGCTACGCAGCAATAAGACGTATCTGGAAATTGCCGAGAAAACAGGCGCATCGACCGCGACGATCAGCCGCGTAAATCGATCCTTAAACTACGGTAATGACGGATATGATATGGTCTTTTCCCGAATTAGGGACGGTAATACGGGAGAATAAGATACATCCGATTTCCAATCTACTTACGTAACAGAAAAAGGGATGCTGTAGAAGCTAACACATTCTGACAACATCCCTTTGTGCTATCCGATTTATATTTTCTCTTCTGACACTTCCCTTGTCTTCTACCACTTTCCAAAAATCTTTCTGTAGACTTTCCGCTGATTATTCCCTTATAGAATTCACCAATTTTAATCATAACCTGCTATTCTATGATAAGAGTAACAAAAAGCCTTCTTAACAAATCGACTTTTGTCACTCATATCATTCTATAATTTAACGATTTATTTATGATCTGCTTTATGATTCTCCGATTTATTTCCATTCTTTTTGTCGCCATTTTTACCGTCCGCCGAAGGCTTCTCTCCCATCAACGACTGATCGATCATTTTCTCTATCATATGCTTTCTCATATATACATCAAAGCAGAGCATCGTAATAAATGCGAAAACGGTAAGGAAATCATGATCCTCTGGATCCGTTACATCTGCAAAGGATTCCTTCGCTTTCGTCATCTTACGAATCATATCCTTTGTTAATGCATCCGTCTGCTCCTCCTGCAAACGGAAAACCTCCTTATAGATATCCTCCAGATTAATATCGGATTCCCCGCCAAAGTAACGCTTTGTGAGTGGACTAAATATATTCTGTATGTCATTGATGGATAATATGTTCTTAAAATAATAAATAAATATCAAAAGATACATATGTTCCTTGGAATATTTTTTCTTGTACGGAGGTGGCAAAAGCTCGTTTTTCGTATAGTTATTAATCATGGTTTTTGTCAGCAGCTTATCTTCACTGAAACGCTTTGAAGATGTCAGATGCTTATCCATGAAAGTAGTTACCTGATCCATATATAAATCTATATTAGGTATATCATCCGGTGTAATATATTTTACATCCCGTAAGCTTTCAATCAGACTTCTGATATACGCTTCCTTTGTCTTATCCAAATTGTATCACCTCAAATTAATTATATAGTAACCATAACTAGATGTCAAAGATAAAATGTATAGATGAATTCCTATATTTACTATGAAAAATGCTCCATTCTTTCTGGAAAACACTGCCAACATAAAGACCGCCGGGGCTTATTCCTCTTGAATCGCCCCCTTCCCCATGCTATAATTAAACATATGTTTGCGATTTTATCGTATCGTAGGATTGGAGTGGCAAAGCCTTCCTAACAAATTGATGTAAGTTGGCTTTCGACCTTCCAGCCATCGCAGGCAGAAAAAAGAGAACAGGCTTTCATTTTAAGCTTGCTCTTAGAAAGGCTTGATGTAATTTATGAGTATATATGATACCTTGAATCCGGAACAAAAACGTGCGGTATTACATGATAAAGGACCTCTTCTTATTTTAGCAGGTGCAGGCTCCGGTAAGACCCGGGTCCTTACCCACCGTATCGCTTATCTGATCGAGGAGAGAGGCGTGAATCCCTGGAATATTCTTGCGATTACCTTTACGAATAAAGCAGCAAGAGAAATGAGGGAAAGAGTTGACAAGCTGGTTGGCTATGGATCGGAGAATATCTGGGTCAGTACCTTTCACTCCACCTGTGTCCGGATTTTACGGCGATATATCGATACCATTGGTTATTCCAGAAGTTTTACGATCTATGATACTGATGACCAGAAAACCCTGATGCGGGAAATTTGTAAATACCTCAACATTGATACCAAGAGAATCAACGAGCGGGCGATCCTATCTGCGATTTCGAAGGCAAAGGATGAGCTGATCACACCGGAGCAATTCGAACGCAGTGCCGGAGGCGATTATAACAGCACCAACTATGCGAAGGCTTACATAGAATATCAGAAGCGGCTAAAGGCGAGCAATGCCTTGGACTTTGATGACTTGATCGTTAAGACTGTAGAGCTTTTTCAGAATAATAAGGAAGCATTGACCTACTTTCAGAACCGCTTCCGCTATATCATGGTGGATGAGTACCAGGATACGAATACGGCTCAATTTCAGCTGATTTACCTCCTTGCCTCCGGGGTAAATCAGCTTGGCAAACGCGAATACAACCTCTGTGTCGTAGGGGATGACGACCAGTCGATCTATAAATTTCGCGGTGCAAATATCTATAATATATTGAATTTTGAAAAGGCATTTCCCAGCACGGAGGTTATTAAACTGGAGCAGAATTACCGCTCCACGAAGAGTATCCTGAATACGGCGAATGAGGTTATCTGCAACAACAAAGGCAGAAAGGAGAAAGCTCTGTGGACCGATAATGAGGAAGGGGAGCCCGTCCACTTCACGCAGTTTGAAAATGATTTTGAGGAAGCCGACACCATTACGGCGGAGATCAAGCGAATCGTTGAAAGCGGTGAGGCAGGCTATAACGATTTTGCCATTCTCTACCGTACCAATGCGCAATCCCGTCTCTTTGAGGAAAAACTTGTGCTGCGTAGTATTCCATATAAAATCATCGGAAGCGTTAATTTCTATGCAAGAAAAGAGATCAAGGATATCCTCGCTTACCTGAAAACAATTGATAACGGATTGGATAATATTGCGGTTAAGCGTATCATCAATGTTCCCCGAAGAGGAATCGGTCTGACAACCATGGACCGGGTAAATGATTATGCGCTTCAGAATGAAATCAGCTTTTACGAAGCCCTGACCCGTGCCAATCATATTCCCGGCCTTGAGCGTACTGCCGCTAAGATCACACCGTTTGTAAGTCTGATCGAGGGACTGAAATCCCGCCTGAAGCAGGAAGGCTATTCCCTCTCCGAATTGATCGATGATATCCTGGATGCTACCGGGTATCTACGGGAATTAGAAAAAGAAGGCTCCGAGGAAGCCTTGGACCGTATTGGAAATATCGATGAATTGGTTAATAAGCTGGTAACCTATGAGGAAAGTGCGGAAGAGGAACCTACCTTAAGCGGCTTCTTAGAAGAGGTTGCCCTGGTTTCCGATATCGATAATTTGGAGGAGGAAAGAGATAATATCGTTCTTATGACGCTCCACAGCGCCAAGGGATTGGAATTTCCTTATGTATATATATGTGGTATGGAGGAGGGAATCTTTCCGGGTTATATGTCGATTCATGCTGAGAATCCGCAGGAGGAAATCGAAGAGGAACGCCGTCTGTGCTATGTAGGTATCACAAGGGCAATGAAATGCCTCTCCCTAACCGCAGCAAAACAGCGGATGCTTCGCGGTGAGACACAGTTTAATAAGCCTTCCCGCTTTATTCAGGAGATACCAAGGTATCTTTTAAAAATCACCGCACCGGCATTGCAGACTTCGAGGCGCTTTGCCTCTTCCTCTTATAAATCCCCTGCGGAGCCTGTTTACCAGCCGTATCTGACTCCAAAGCCGAAGCAATTTGAAGGAGCAAAGATGGGTACCCTGGATTATGGCGTAGGAGATACCGTCAAGCATGTTAAATTCGGCACAGGTATTGTAACCGACATAACAAAGGGCGGACGGGACTATGAGGTAACCGTAGATTTTCCGAAATACGGGACGAAAAAACTTCTATCCACCTTTGCAAATCTAATAAAAATTGATTAATATTTCGTTCGGCAACTCGAATTATTATGATATTTTATAGTAAAATAGCATAAATTGTGATATACTATATTCGATCAACATTTTAATATACAAGACAAATCAGCTTGCCAATCTGCTTGTCATAAACAAGTCGAGTTAACCTACTCCATTTACTTGGCGTGAACAAGTCGAGTTAACCTACTCCTATTTACTTGTCTTGACTAAAATCGAATTGGCATACGCATTTGCTTGTCATGAGCAAGTTGAATTGACATACCCATATTTGCTCGCATGAACATGAATAAGAGGAAATGGCATACCCACTCATTTGCTATAAATTAAAGTATTATAATGAGTAAATTAGAAATAATAATGAGGTATGTAATCATATTGGAAAGGAAGTGCTGTCATGGGAAATAAAATTGATGATTTGTTAAGTACAATGAAGCTTGGAGAATTGGTTCATAAGAAAGATTGTGAGGAAAAAAAGAACCACACAGCAATCTGTATTTTAGCTATTATCGGTGCAGTTGCGGCAGTAGCAGCCATTGCATATGCAGTATATCGTTATATGAATCCGGATTACTTAGATGATTTCGATGATGATTTTGATGATTATGAAGACGATTTCGACGAGGAAGACGAAGATTCATCCGACGATACCTCAGAAGGTAATCCTACCGCAGCGGAAGGAACCACGGAAAGCGCAGAAACTAACGAATAAATAGGAATAAACCAAATTAAAACCTCCAATCCTGCCCTATCAATAGCATGAAGGTGCAGCAATTGGAGGTTTTTCTGTTCCTCTATTCTTTCTTATGGTTAACCCGACAAAAGCCCTCTTAACAAACCGTCTTCATCAATTTGCACTAATCAAGGAAAAACTTAAGTAATAGGAAACAATATCTTAATTCGCAACTGTTTGAAGTCGTTGGCACTTAGACCACTTACTTCCCTGCTGCTTTCTCAGCAAACTCTTTGGTTACAATATCTTCATAGGGAACCCGATCGGTCAGCTCCCCAGCCATATCTAAGATGTCCTGTAACAGCTTCATACTATCCTCTTCAAAAATCAGATTATCCTTCCAGGTATCCTGCTCATAGTATCTGGTTACGATTTTCACAAGCTTCTCCGAATCCGTCTCAGCAAATTGAGGCTGAATCACCTTCGCAATTTCTTCCGGTGTATGGGTGTCTACATAATTCATCCCCTTTTGCAATGCATTGGTGAACCCTTCGATCACCTTGGGATTCTTCTCAATATAGCTCTTCTTCGCAGAAAAAGCCGTATAAGGAACCTTACCGCTCTCTACTCCCAGGGAAGCTACAACCTTACCGGTTCCCTCTAATTCCAATGCCGTTGCCTGCGGTTCAAATTCAATCGTATAGTCGCCTTGCCCTGCTGCAAATGCCTGCGAAGTCAAACCAAAATCAATGTTCTGAACAATCGTCAGATCGGTGGCAGGATTCATACCCTGTTTTTTTAAAATGTATTCAAATACCATTTCGGGCATACCACCCTTCCGTCCTCCGATAACGGTCTTTCCTTTGACATTCTCCCATTTGAATTCTTCGCCTAAATTTCTGGAAACGAGGAAGTTGCCTGCCCTCTGGGTAAGTTGGGCAAAATTCACCACATAATCGTCGGCTCCTTCATTATAGACATAGATGGATGCCTCTGCCCCCATAAAACCGATTTCTGCCTCTCCGGAAAGGACAGCAGTCATTGTTTTGTCAGCGCCAAGCCCATTTACCAACGTAACCTTTAATCCTTCCTCTTCAAAGTACCCCTCTTCGAATGCAACATACATCGGCGCATAGAAGATAGAATGCGCAACCTCATTTAGTGTAATTTTAGTCAGCCCTTCGTCTTTCTTGCATCCTACTGCCAGGAATGTAGTCATAGCGACTATGATCAGTATGCTGACAAGCCTCTTTTTCATAAATAACCTCCCAGAATATTATCTTACTTCTATTAATATATCTTCCGGAAGGATGGATTGTGCTTGTACGCTTTGTGTTTTTATCGAATATGCCTTCGCTAAATGAAAAAATCCAGGAGCATAAAAAAGTTGCTGCATAACGAAAACACGAAGAAAAGATGCTTAACCAGATAATTTTCAATCTAATTAAGCATCTTATGATAATCTATTATTTTTTGCCCAGTGTAACATCCAGGGTCTTTTCTACATATTCTCCATTCTCTAGTACACTGGTTTTCAGCTTAATGGTTTCTCCAGCTTTACGATAGGATAATACATTTACAATATCATCTGTGGTCTCGATTTTATGACTGTCGATACCGGTAATGATATAACCGGCTTTTAATCCTGCGTTTGCTGCCGGGGAATCCTCGACAACCTCATTAATGTATACCCCGATCGGCATATTAAAACGTTCTGCATGCAGTTCGGTTACATTCTGCGCAGAGTCAAGATAGACGCCTAAAAAGCCCTGCTCGGATGTTTTAATCTCTTCCCGGTTCATTAGCTCATTAATCATCGGAACAGCATCGGAGATCGGAATTGCATACCCTATTCCTTCCACTTCCTTAGAAGCATATTTGACGGAATTGATACCGATTACCTCACCGGCTGTATTTATCAAAGCACCTCCGCTGTTGCCTGGGTTAATTGCCGCATCCGTCTGAATCAAAGTCATTGTTGTATTATCAATCGTAACATCACGATTTACTGCACTGATATATCCGACCGTTACGGATTGTCCATAGCCAAGGGCATTTCCGATGGCAATCACCATTTGCCCCGGCTGTACGTCCTCGGAACTGCCAAGGGTTGCCACTTTAATCGCACCCAGTGTATCCTCGGTCAAGTCCTCGAGTTTAACAGACAGGACGGCAAGATCCGATTTTGATTCCGCACCTTTTACCACAGCCTGTGCGGTAGACTTATCCGCGAATACGATTTCAACCTGATCTGCTCCTTCAACGACATGGTTATTGGTCACGATTAATATTTCCGAACCGTTTTGTCCGATTATAATACCGGAGCCGCTGCCTTCTACTGGTTCATTAAACTGCCTTCCCCAGAAATCATATTGGGTGTATACCATGGAGGAGTTGATTGCAACAATGGAGGGCATAACATTTGCCACCACATCGGAAACGTCGGTTACCACCTCATCGCTGGATACCTTGGTAGGTACTGCCGTCGGATTTACTTCACTTTCCGCTACTTTTAAAGCATCTCCGTCCTTATTTTTCTCATCGATTACCGCCTCCGGCTGTGTAAAATAATTATATCCCTGAAATACGGCTCCGGATAGAATACCAAACAGGAGGGCAGCTGCGGTGAAGCGAAATACTTTCGCACCCCTTCTCTTCTTCTTTCCCTTAATTTTTTTACCAGAGCTGTTATTGTCTGTATATCCGGTTCCGCCGTTCTGCATACTGCTATATTGCGTTCCATATGGGGTATTCCCATACTGCGAATTATATTGGTTGTTTGACTGGGTATTGCTGTATTGGCTATTTAACTGCGCATTACCATATTGAGGATTTGGCTGCGCATTGCTATATTGGGGATTTCCTTGGGCACTGTTATACGGTGCGTTGCTCCCTGAATAACCATAATTTGGACTTGCCTTAACAGAATAGCCGGCATCTTGCTTGATCTGATCCTGCGTGTATCGATATTGACTGCTCGGATATAGGTTCTGGCTGCTTTCCTGCGGAGTGCTGTTTTCCTGCTGACTGCTGTTTTCCTTACTGATCTCACTGGAATTTTCTCCAGCTGGAATATTGTTATTTATATTTTTGTTATTTTCATTTTCCATATGATCCCTCATTTCTGCGCGGCTTTTGGCGCTTGAGTTGTATTTGTTTCCTTTTGATAAGTACAGTGTAGCAAGAAATTATGTTCACTTTGTGTTTAGATATTGAAAAAAACATGAAAATGAATTCATTTTATCTTACCGGCAGAAAACATCCGAGTATTTTCATATCGATTGCTTCTTCCTTAATACTGTATAGTGCATTTTGAATTACCGGCTGATCGATGCACCCTTCGAGGTCAATAAAGAACCGATATTCAAATGCTTTGTCCGGAACCGGCCTGGACTCAATTCTTGTCATATTAATATTATTATAGATCAGATGGGATAACATATGATAGAGAGATCCGGTTTTATGCGGAAGTTCGAAACATATGCTCGTGCTATTGGCTCCTTTTTGGTACATTTTTAAATTGGAAATGATAATAAATCTGGTTGCGTTATTTGCTTCCTTATGAATAGAATCCTGTAATAATTGTAAACCATAATATTCTCCTGCAATCCGACTTGCTATGGCAGCCTGCGTTATATCGCCCTCTTCAAGAATTCTTTTTGCACATCCCGCTGTGCTTCCTCCCTCCACGGGGCGGATCTTAGGAGACTGCTTTAGAAAATCGGAGCATTGAAGAAGTCCCTGGCGGTGCGAATAAACCTTCGTAATATCACTGAGCTTTGCTCCCGGAAGACCCCAAAGGCAATGCTCTACCTTAACTACATGTTCTCCTATGATGGTATTATTAAACTCCGCTAATAGATCATAGATATCCGATAAAGAACCCGTAGAAGAATTTTCAATCGGCAGTACTCCGTATTCTGCCACCCCCTCCTTAACCGCCTGCATCACTTCGGTAAAGGTTCCCATAGAAATTCCGGTCGCTTCTTTGTTAAAATATTCCCGCATTGCCTGCTCCGTATACGATCCCTTTTCCCCATAGAAGGCAATTCTTGTATTCGAATCGGTACGGATCGCATCCACTTCCCGAAAGCCAAAATAGTCCTTGGTATCGAGTAAAGAATACTGCATGCGGCGGCTGAGAGACATAATCTGTGAAAAGAAATCCGACACTGCTTTCCTGTTTTTCTCATTCTTTGTCAATGCCTCTAGGGACGCTAATTTTTCCTTTTCCCTTTCCGGATCATACACTGCTTTTCCCACCGCTCTTTTATAATCTGCAACCTCCGTTGTCAGCTGCATTCTATATTCAAAAAGCTCTAACAGCTTTTTATCAACTGCATCGATCTTTGTTCTGCTTTCCTGTAAATCTATCATAACGTTCCTCCATAACCTTGTGTATGTATTTTAAGCTTTCGTTTGCTTAATTATACAGGAACAAAGAAAAGGATGCAATCAAAAGGATAAGAAGAAATCCTCAGTCTTCCTCATATTGCATATTATTTAGCAAAGAGATATAATAGCTTTAAATATGAAATTGCATGATATATGGAGGCACTTATGATAAAAGCAATTGGAAAAGTATTTCTCGTATTAATTAGTGTTACCGTTGTAGGGCTTGGCGGATTATGGCTCTATACTCAGAATAGAACCTTCCTGAATAAAGAAGATGAGATCGGCAATTCGGTCTGTAATATTTATAACGGCGGATTATTCTGTGAACAGGACGACCATATCTATTTCAGCAACCTATCCGATGATGGAAGTCTATATGTGACGGACTCGAATTTGCTAAACTTTCAAAAGCTGCATGATGATAAAGCTGTTTATATAAATGTAGACCGCAATTATATCTATTATGTACGGGCAAATAATACGCGGGAAAACAGCGCTCACAATATTTTAATGTATAACAACACCGGTATTTATCGTATCAAGCAAAACGGATCGAATCTCAAGGCTGTTTCCTATCAGCCAGGAGCTTACCTTACGTTAAAAGGAAATCATCTGTATTATCAGAAATACGATGTGGATAGCGGATTATTCTTATATCAAAATAACATTGAATGTTCCGAGGAAAAGCTTCTTATCAAAGACGCGGTTATCCCTGCTGCCGTAACGGAGAATAAATTATATTATGCCGGTTTATCGTATGATCACAATTTCAATACGGTTGATCTGTCCACCTGCAACACAAGAGCCATTTTAGAGGGGGGCTTCCTGTACCCGATTTTCTATAGTGGTTATCTTTATTATATCAATATCGGGGACAATTATAAGATTTACCGGGCAAATGAAGACGGCTCGGATCCGGTTGTACTGGTTGATGACCGCTGCTCCACCTATAATATTACAAACAGCGGAAAGTACCTATATTATCAGGTAGATAACGGCGTTAATAATGAAATCAGCCGGATCGATCTTACCACTCTGAAATCCGAGACCTTACTGGACGGGAATTATAAACAGATCCATGTTACCGATCAATATGTATTCTTTCGGGATTTTGACGATACGACAACATTTGTTATCTTAGCGGATGGTATTGCAGACGTGAATACCTTTAACCCGCCTAATTTAAGTAGAGCAGAATAAAGAAAGAAATAGGATTTGAGAGTTATAGGCTTTCGTAGCAAATAATCTTCTTTAATTTGCGCAAATCAAGAAATAACACAAGTAAAGGAAACATATTTTATGAACAACTGTTTTGAAGTCGTTGGTACTTAGATCACGTATTTTGTGGTCTTATGTACCATTACGTATTTCAATCCAAGGATTGCGCTTTTTGCAATGCTTTGCGGAACTGCGTGTTGCGAATAAATATGTTTCTCTTTACTTGTCAATACATAATTGTGCAAATTAATGAAGTTCAATATAAATTAGATTATAACGCTCAAATCCTTATAATTTATCTCTTAATTGCAGCATGGTTTCGCCAAGTACCGGATGGCGCAGCCATGGAGCTATTTCACACATAGGATCTAATACAAATCTGCGGTTTGCCACTTCCGGATGTGGGATCGTCAGATTCTTCGTTTGAATCACTTCATCATCATAAAAAAGAATATCCAGATCAATGGTTCTCGGTCCCCAATGTATGATTCTTTCGCGCTTAAGCGCTTTCTCTATGTTACCGATCAGCTGCAATAACGCATCTGCCGATTTTAACGTCTTTACGCATACCGCCCCGTTAAGGAAGTCATCCTGCTCGACTCCCCCCACTGGCTCGGTTACTTGGTAAGAGGACACCTGCTTCACGATACAATCCGCATCCTCATTTAGAAGGCGTACCGCTTCGTTCAGATTAGTCTCCTTATCTCCCAGATTGGAGCCGATGCCAAGATATGCGTTATGCCATCCCCGCTCCACAATGACGGAAACCGTATCCAGCGTCATATGAATCGGCGCCCAGGGCTTTTTTATCTCCAGCCGGATCTTCTCTATGCGGTCATAGGTTTTCAGCAAATGGATCGCTAAACGGTCCGCTGTTGTCTCGATTAATTTATAGGTATGCTCCTTTAAAAATGCCTCAATCGTCTTACATACCGAAGCATAATTGATGGATTTTGTGATATCATCCCCATCTGCCGCTTCCAGGATATCGGTATAAAGCTCTGCCGAGATCAGAAACTTCTGTCCTAAGGCATTCTCTTCCTTTAAAACGCCATGATAAGCAAATATCTCCAAATTAGATATTGTAATCCGATCCATACTCTAGTCTTCCTTTCTCATCCGATGCTCTTTTCTTCCATTCGGCGCCTAACGATGTTCTTACCTTCCCTATTCCGCACCTAAGATTGCCTCTGTCATCCGTATTGCTCGCTGATTCTCCAGTACATCATGTACCCGGACAAAATGGCATCCCTTCATTACCCCAATAACCGAGGTCGCAATGGTACCTTCCAGCCTTTGATCCACCGGGACATTCAGTGTGTTTCCTATCATCGATTTTCTTGATGTACCAAGTAATACCGGATAACCGAATTGATTCATGACCTCCAAATGCTTCATCAAGTCCAGATTCATGGAAAGTGTCTTTGCAAATCCGATTCCCGGATCGATCATGATCTTATCCTCGACAATACCGGCATTCTTCGCGATCGTAATGCTCTCTTTCATATCTGCGAGAAAATCCTCAATGAAATTCTGGTAATCGATTTCCTTACGGTTATGCATAAGGCAGACAGGCACGTCCATTTCCCTTACTGCCGCAGCCATGTCCGGGTCATATTTCAATCCCCAGATATCATTTACAAGATCAGCACCAGCCTGGCATGCTGCTTTTGCAACCTTGCTCTTATAGGTATCAATAGAGATCGGAATATCAAAACGCTTACGAATGGCTTCAATAACCGGCACCACCCTGGCAATCTCTTCTTCCTCTGAAATCATGGTATAATTTGGTCTGGTTGATTCCCCGCCGACATCGATAATATCGGCTCCTTCCTCAATCATTCTCTGCGCATGCTCCAGAGCATCGGTAAGCTTATTGTGACTGCCCCCATCGGAAAAAGAATCCGGCGTTACATTTAGGATTCCCATAAGGTAGGTCTTTTCTCCGATTGCAAAATTTCTACTTCCAATTCTCATGTTCTTTACCATGATCCATCACTTCCTATTTCTCTCTTATGGAATTATTATGCTTCCTCTTACGAATTGTTAGTTCTCTCTATAAATGGTTTTGTTTCCTTCCATTTGCTAAGTATCTTCTTGTGAGTTGTTATATTCCTTTTACGAATGGTAATGCTTTTTCTATCGCTTGTTATGCCTCTTTATCTATATATCGCTATCGTTTCTTTTATGAAATTACTCGCTTCTTTTTCTTCTATAGATCGCTACGCTTTTTTATTTTTTAATCGCTATGCTTTTTTACTATAAATCCGTTATGTTTCTTATCTTCTATAAATAGCTACTGTTTCTCATTTCGTACAGCATCCTTTTCCGTATGACGTTTTACCGAAGCATCTGGAAAAAGGATGCTTGTAATGCCTGGTTTTCCTCAAATTCACCCCGGCAGACAAGGGTCATCGTCTTGGTTCCCGGCTTATTGACTCCGCGCATAGACATGCAAAGATGTTCCGCCTCCATCATCACCATGACTCCCTTCGGTTTTAAGTTCTCCATGATGGCATCTGCTACCTGCGCTGTCAGCTGTTCCTGAATCTGCGGCCGCCTTGCATAGGTTTCAACGGCTCTTGCTAATTTACTGAGACCGATCACTCTTCCGTCCGGAATATAGGCGATGTATGCTTTTCCAAAGAAGGGCACAAGATGATGCTCACATACGGAATAGAACGGTATCTCCTTTTCCATAACGATACCCTTTCCTTCTGCTTCAAAAGTTACACGAAGATGTTCGGAGGCATCTTTTCCTATACCACCGAAGATTTCCTTACACATATTACTGATTCGCTTCGGCGTATCAGCCAGACCTTCTCGTTTCGTCTCTTCACCAATTGCTTCTAAAAATAACTTCACTGCCTGTTGTACTTTTGCTTCATCTATCATGAGTTTTCTCCCTTTCTATCCTCTAAAGCCCTGAGTGTCAAAGCTTTCCTAACAAATCGTCTTCGTTAATTTGCACAAATCAAAGAAAAACTGGAGTAATAGGAAGCATATTTAATGAGCAACTGTATGAAGTCGTTGGTACTTAGATCACGTGCTTTGTGATCTTATGTACCATTACGTACTTCATTCAAGCGGGAGCGTGTTGCGAATGAAAATGCTTCCTATTACTTATTAATGCATAAACTGTGCAAATTGACAAAGTTAATTTAATAAATCAGCTTTGACATACCTATTCTCTAAAGTCTTTACCAGATCTCCCAGATATGATAAAGAGCCAAAAGCAATAATCACGTCTTCCTTTCGAGCCGTTTCATAAGCGGCATGGATCGCGTTCTGAGCGGTTCCCGCATCAATGACCCGTTTTCCAAAACGTTCGGCCTGCTTTGCCAGTTCCGTCCCGGACAGCGCTCTCTTATTATCCGGTGTCAATGTAATGATTACATCTGCCAGGGGAGCAGTCAAATCAAGTATCGTTTGATAATCTTTATCAGCTAATACTCCTATAATATAAATAATTCTTCGGTTTGTAAAGTAAACTTCTATGGATCTTCTTAAGCGCATGGCTGCATCTTCATTATGTGCGCCGTCAATAATAACATAAGGTTCTTTTGCGATGATTTCAAATCTGCCGCGCCATCTTGCCTTAGAAAGACCATTCCGAACAGCTTCTTCTCCGATCCGGTATCCCAGGTTCTCTAATAACGTGGCTGCTTTTACCGCAAGTAAGGCATTCTCGGTCTGGTACTCTCCGAGAAGCCGGATCCGGTACTTTTTATTTCCGGTATCCGTTTGTAAGGTAAATACGGTCTCTTCCGGATCGTAATTGACCTCTGCTATTTTATCAAAATCGGACAAAATAAGCTTAGCGCCTTTTTCCCTGCAAGTCATCTCAAGAACCTTACGCACCTCCGGCTTCTGCCGCCCGGTGACAACCGGAACATTTTCCTTGATAATCCCGGCTTTCTCCCCAGCAATCTGCTCCAGTGTATCCCCAAGATACTGCATATGATCCATGCTGATGGAGGTGATGACACAGCAGACCGGATGTTGTATTACATTGGTCGCATCCAACCTTCCACCCATACCGACTTCAATAATGGCAAAGTCCACCTTTTCCTTCGCCAAATAAAGCATCGCCATGGCTGTCTCGATTTCAAAAGAAGTCGGGTGGGGATAGCCATCCTGTACCATCGCATCACAGACTGGCTGTATCTGCTCCACACTTTCACAAATTCCCTGCTGAGTTATATACGCCATCGCAGAAGCACCTTTATCCCCAATCTGGATACGTTCCCGATAGGAAAATACTGCGGGAGAAAGATAGCGGCCCACATGGTATCCGGCTTCTATTAGGATCGCTGTTAAAAATGCGGATGCGGAGCCCTTGCCGTTCGTTCCTGCTACATGGATGATACACAGCTGTTCCTGCGGGTTACCGAGGCGCCGTAACAGTTCCGTAATTGTCTCTAACCCAGGCACGATACCGTACTGATTCGACTCCTTGATAAAATTTCTCGCTTCTTCATATGTCATAAAGGATTCTCCATTCGTTATTACTCTTTTTTCTTAGTCCTGACAAGATCTATTTGATTAGAGTGTCAAAAGCCTTCTTACAAAGCGTCTTCGTCAATTTTATATTCTACTTATCACTTAAGACCTGGAAAATGTAGAATTTAAGATAATAGGATTCGTCTGCTGCCCATAGGATCGGATGATCGGGGGCCTGCGTACGGTATTCCACCTGCCGCAGCCGCTTCTTTACACTTCTTGCTGCCTGTCCGATCGTCTCCGTAAATAGCTCCGGTGTCATAAAGTGAGAGCAGGAGCAGGTTGCCAAAAAGCCGCCCTCCTTCACCAGCTGCAATCCCCTGCGGTTAATTTCGCGGTATCCTTTCACTGCATTTTTTACGGAGCTTCTTGACTTTGTAAATGCCGGCGGATCTAAGATCACAACATCGAACTGGTCTCCCTGCTTCTCATATTCCGGCAGTAGATCAAAGATATCGGCACATAGGAATTTGACCCTATCGGATAATCCGTTTAACTGTGCATTTTCTCTTGCCTGCTCAACGCCTAGTTCCGAGGCGTCCACACCGATTACCTCCTTTGCTCCGGCAAGTCCGGCATTTAACGCAAAGGAACCCGTATGGGTAAAGCAGTCCAGAACCCGGGCATCCTTACAAAGCCTTGCAATCGCCGCACGGTTGTATTTTTGATCAAGAAAGAATCCGGTCTTCTGGCCTTCCGCAACGTCCACCTTGTATTTGACCCCGTTTTCCACAATCTCCACTTTGGTATCGAAGGGTTCACTTAAGAATCCTTTGACACGTTCCATTCCTTCCCGGAGACGTACCTTCGCGTCACTTCTTTCATAAATACCGCGGATTTGTATGCCGTCCTCCGCAAGAACCTCCTGCAGAAGCTTAAGAATGTCCATCTTCATGCGATCAATTCCGAGCGCTAAGGATTCTACCACAAGAACATCGGAGAATTTATCAATTACAATTCCGGGAAGGAAGTCCGCTTCCCCGAAGATCAGACGGCAGCTTCCGGTATCCACTGTTTTTTTCCGATATTCCCAGGCATCCCTTATCCGCATCTTAAGAAAATCAAGATCGACCTTCTGCCCTTTCACTCTTGACATCATTCGGACCGTAATTTTTGATTTTGTATTAATATATCCACAGCCAAGGTAAAAATCGTCAAAGTCATGCACATTTACTAAGTCACCATCCACAAAATCCCCAGTGATCTCATCGATTTCATTATCATAGATCCACAAACCTCCGCTTTTTAATGCTCTACCTTCCCCTTTTTTTATCTTAACAATTGCTTTTACTTCGTTCAAGAATTTTCCTCCATCCCATTTATATGACCCATAATTCAATCCGTATCTATTATACGCTTCCTTTATAAACTTTCAATATTAGTCTTACAAAACATGAATATTCTATGTATCGGACACACGTTCTGTTCTCTGTACGCCTATTTGCACCCGTCCTAGGATTCTGTCCTTTGCACCTGTTCTCCGCGCTTTCACTCTGCCCGTCATTTAATTGTGGTTTACCTATTCCTTTACTTGCCGTCTTCAACTCCGATCTCTTCGGGTCTCATGGAAACAGCCGGGCATTCCTCACCCGGCTGCATTTTTTACTTATTTGCTTTTTTAAAAATGTAACATTTACTGAAAATGTAATTTATAATAATAACTATAATCGCAAGCACTGCCTTAACGTAAAGATTGGGTAAGCTTAAGCAGTCAACAAAGATATATAGCCCCAACTCCTCCACCCCGAGAGAAATTAATCTCGCTCCGAAGAACTTTGTTATTTTTAATGCCTCTTCCTTCTTATTGTTGCTTTTGGAAAGGAACACAAGCGTCTTATTGACGATATAGGCGAAGGTAACCGCCAGTACCCATGCAAAGACATTGGAAATCAGATTCGGTATCCCAATAACATTGCAGAACAGATGATAAGCAGTAAAATTGACAATGGTGGTCAGCACCCCCGCAATGGCATAATTGATGAATTCCCTGCGAAACAATACCGGAATATATTTTTTTACCAGTCGAATAATTCGTTCCATATGACAGCCTCCAAGAGTGTCGCTCCATAAAAATCTAATCTATTATGTCCATTCAAAAGAGCCCGATACTTCCTATGGCGTAATATCTTACCTTGCCGATTTCCTAATTCTTAGAGAAAGGAACTAAGGAAGTTACGCTATGAGTATATAGTACATTTAATTCTCTGTCAATAAAAGCATGGAAATAGATGTATTTAGATGTATTTCATAGATGCTTTTGTTACTTTTCACACCTGGGTAAAGTCTATCATATGATTTCATCAAATGTATTCGAATTCGGAAACGCTTTCGCTTAGTTGCATTACGTAGCGGTACATAAGGCTCCAAAATACGGAGTCAAAGTACCAACGAATGCAAATACTCCTAATCGGATATCATTTGTCGAAATCATAACATGGTATACATGGTGGGTGTGAACAATAACATATCTTTTACTCCTTAACAATTCGGGTTAATTTAAAAACACCTAGCACCATCGCTCCCGTAAAGAATAAGAGAAGCGGCAGAAACCACAGCAGCTTTGGATGGGAGCTGGTCAGTATCTTTAATCCCCAGGTAGCGGGAAGGAAATTTCCTGCCTTTTCTAAAGCACCTGGCAGCATATCGGCAGGAAACATCATACCGGTGAGCATCATCGAAGGCAGGAATAGAAGCTGGGCATACATTGTCAGCTTATTCACATTGGAAACAAATAACCCCAGCAAAGACCCAACCGCAATGCAGGTAATGATAAAGATAGCCAGACATAAAAAGTATCGAAGCGGCTTCTCCGGTAACTTTGCATCAAAGGCAAGGGGTGCCGTCGCATAGATGATAAGGCTCGTAATAAACAAGTGTACAAAAGCAGATATAAAATTATTTACCGCTCCGGTCCAGAGAGGAATCCCACCTACCTGATACGCCTTCTTAATGTTGCTGGGATACAGCTCAACCAGTGGAAGCGGCGTTCCCAAAAAAGCTCCCATTGTAATCGTAAATACCGTCATGGACTGAATCAGTGTGTCTTTTGCCAGAGGGTTAATGGAAGTGAAAATCGCTCCGATAAAAAGGAAAAACAATAGAGGAACGAGGTAATATGTAATCAGGATGCCTTTGTTTCGTAAATCTACTTTCCATTGCAATGCTACTCCATAGAAAAAAGCCCGCATTTATTTTCCCTCCTTTGCAATCTCAATAAAACGCTCCTCCAGGGAAGCACGTTCGATCTTAATATCAATGACTTCATTGTCCATTTCCTTAAGCATCGTCAATAGCTCTAGTAAGGCATCGCTGATCTCGGATGTCGTCACTGTAAAATAATTCTTCTCCAGTCTGCCGGCTTTACTATAGCGCAGCTTTACCTGCGGGAAAGGATTTTTCGTATGCAGAGATATCCTTCTTTCTCCAAAACCGCTTCCAGTCAACTCATTTGCCGTTCCCAGAAAAGCCAGTTCTCCTTCTCTTAAAATAGCGATCCGGTCACATAAACTCTCCACCTCTGCCATATCGTGGCTTGCCATCAATATGGTTTTACCAGCTTCCTTTAGCTTTCTTATCTCCTGGTGTAAGGATACCCTTCCTTCCACATCAAGTCCGGCAGTCGGCTCGTCCAAAATGATGATATCCGGATCACTTATCAGGGCAATCACCAGATGTAATTTTCGTTTCTGCCCGGTAGACAAGGTTCCATACTGCTTATTTCGAAACTCCATAATTCCGAAATTTTGAAGTACGGTTTGGTCTACCTTTGCATTGTTCCATATGCTGAATAATTTATAAGCCTCCAGCGCTGTTATGTTTTCCATGAGAGAGGAGGACTGTAACTGTACTCCAATTCTACCGTGCACCCGAATGGTACCCTCATGATACCTTCGAATTCCTTCAATACACTCTAATGTCGTTGTTTTACCTGCACCGTTGGCACCCAGTAAGGCAAAGATTTCCCCCTGCATCGCAGTAAAAGAAAGCCCATGGATTACGGTATGATTACCGTATTTTTTAACCAGATTAACTACCTCGATCGCTGCACCCATATTTCTCCTTCCTTCCGATATCATAGTCTACTTCCTATAATACTTTTTATCATACAATAATGTGGTAATTTTTTCAAGAAATATATAAAAACGGCCAAATCATCCAGTGAATTTTCCACACACAAAAAGGCTGCAGAAAACTCGCATATTCAAGTTTTCTACAGCCTGTAAAAGGTATCTTCTATTGAGCGTCTTATGTTTTTATGAAGCAGATAATTTGACCTGTTGTTAAACCATTCAAGATGAATTACTGTTCAAAACACTCGCGCAGCTTCTTCAGCGCTTTCTTTTCGATCCTGCTGACATAGCTTCTTGATATTCCCAATTGGTTGGCAATTTCTCTCTGCGTAACCTCTTTGCGGTTATGCAGCCCATAACGGAGAAAAATGATTTCACGTTCTCTATCGGTTAAAACTTCGCCAATCATGCCATACAGTTTCTTAATATCATTTTTTAGTACAATATTTTCTACAATATCGACATCTGCCTCTTCAATGATATCTAACAGATTGATTTCATTGCCTTCCCGGTCTGATCCGATTGGATCATACAGATATACTTCTTTAGCCAGACGTTTGCCGCTTCTCAGCATCATTAGCAGTTCATTGTCAATGCAGCGGGAGGCATACGTTGCCAGGCGAATCCCTTTCTCATCATCAAATGTATCGATTGCTTTAATCAGTCCGATTGTCCCAATCGATATTAAATCATCCATTTCTTTATCTGCTATATTATACTTCTTAACGATATGTGCTACCAGTCGTAGATTATGTTCAATCAGTTTATCCCTCGCATCCTTGTCGCCTTCCTTACAGCGCCGGAGATAGTCCGCTTCCTCTTTGGTACTTAACGGCTTAGGAAATGACTTCACGAAAATAAGCACCCTCAATGCTTAATGGTTCGTTAATATCATATGCGTATTATTGACATAAAGTGCCTATCCCTCTTAAAAAGGGACAGAAGGACTAATTATTCTTTTCTTCTGAGTATATCAAACGAGTCTAATTTTGTCCCTAAATCTACATAAATGGTTTGCTTCGGATGAGGACAGCTCTCCATATCCTCTCCCTGCTCATCCAGTATCTTCTTCACGGTTGCCTCTATCGTATCACCGTTCGGCTTAATGATTTCAATTTCTTCACCGATCGAAAATTTATTCTTCTGCTCCAGCATATAGAAGCCGTTCTTTTCCTCCTGAATGGTTCCCAGATAGGTATATGCTTTCTCATACGTATTATGCTCATAGATCTGGTCCTCATGGGTCGGCTTATGAAAGAAGAAACCGGTTGTAAATTGGCGGTTCACTCCTTTTCTTATTTCCTCCATGTAGAGGGACTTATGCTCCCTGTAAAGCTCCGAATCTGTAAAGAACTCGTCAATTGCCTTCCGATAGGTTCTTGTTACCGTAGCAACATAGAGCGCCGTCTTCATCCTGCCTTCGATTTTAAAGCTGTCGATCCCTGCTTTCACAAGCTCCGGAATGTACTCAATCATGCAGAGATCCTTGGAATTAAAGATATAGGTTCCTCTTTCATTCTCTTCGATCGGCAGGTATTCCCCCGGTCTTGTTTCCTCCACAATATGGTATCTCCAGCGGCAGGAGTGGGTACAGGCTCCTAGGTTAGCATCCCTCCCGGTAAAATAATTACTCAGCAGACACCGTCCGGAATACGCGATACACATGGCTCCATGTACGAACGTCTCAATCTCCATCTCCGGCGGAATATTCGCATGCAATTCGGATAATTCCTGCAAAGATAGTTCCCTGGCAGATACAACTCTTGTAGCTCCCAGCTTGTGCCAGAAGCAATAGGTCTCATAATTTGTATTATTTGCCTGGGTGCTGATGTGAAGCTCACACTCCGGAAGCTCCTCCTTCGCAATCATAAAAACACCCGGATCGGAAATAATGACAGCGTCCGGTCTGTTTTCACCAAAAGCTCTTAATTCCTGAAAATATTTTCTTATCCCGGACAGATCTCTATTGTGTGCGGTAATGTTCGCGGTAACGTAGACCTTCCTCCCGTGAACATGGGCAAATGCAATGCCTTCCTGCATTTCCTCCATGGAAAAATTCTTTGCCTTTGCCCGCAGTCCATACATATCCCCGCCGATATACACCGCATCTGCTCCATACATCACCGCGGTCTTAAGTACCTCCAAATTTGCAGCTGGAATTAACAACTCCGGTTTTTTTCTATCTTCTATCATAATGCTCTCTCTTTCTATTCAACCTATTCTTTCGCTTTTCTTATCGTCTTGCTTATTATTGATATGAGTGTCAAAAGCCTTCTTAACAAATAGTCTTCATCAATTTTATAAATAGGCTTTTAACACTCATATTATTATTTTCCTTTTCATTTCACTTACCATATTTGCTTTTTTTGCCACAATCTAATCTTCCTAATTAAAATGCATTTTCCTGCTTTCAAGCGATTATTCCTGCTATGATAGCTTCTTGCTGACCGCTACCCCGTCTCCAACCGGTAGAATTACTGTCTCGAGGTCCTCACGATGGGTTATAGTATACAGATATTCCCGCATTCTGGTATGAATGGTACGATCCCTCCTTGTAATGCTGTATCTGGAATTGATCACGGTACCGTCCTGCAGAACATTGTCCGTAACCAGCATTCCTCCCGCCGAAAGAAGCTTCATAAGCTCCGGCAGGAATGCCATATATTGTGCTTTTGCGGCATCAAGAAAGATAAAGTCATAGCTTCTTTTCTCCTGTACCAGATCCTTTAAGACCTCCAGGGCATCCCCCTCGCGTAATGTGATCTTATCCTTTTGCGGGAATCGGGGATCCGCTAAGTTCTTGACCGCCTCCACCAGCCGCATCGCAACCTTTTCAATGGTAGTGATCCGGCAGTCCCCCTTCGTATATTCACTCATAAAGAGAGCAGAAAAGCCAATCGCTGTTCCCACCTCCAGAATTTGCTTTGGCTGATGCAGGGTCAGCAGAAAACGAAGCAGTCCCTGGGTATCCTTTTTGATAATCGGAACATGATTCTCGATCGCTTCCCTCTCCAAATAAAGAAGCTCTGGAGGAAGTTCCTTTGCCAGAGAATTAATATAATCCGTTATTCTATCATTCACAATCATATGATTTTTTCGTTCCTTCCTAACAAATCGCCCTCTTCAATTTGCACGAGCCAAGGTAAAACCAGGGTAATAGGAAACAATATTTTACTACGCAACTGTTTGAAGTTATTGGCACTTAGACCACGTATTTTGTGGTCTTATGTACCACTACGTACTTCAATCTAAGTATTGCGTTTTATACAATACTTTGGGAACAATGTGTTGCGAATGAAATTTGTTTCCTATTCCTTATCAATACATAATTTGTGCAAATTGAAGAAATTAATTTTTTAGCATTACAGCAACCATCCCCACCTATTGCTTCTGCATAACTTATTATGGCACAAAAGCTTTCGCCTATGTGCCATAGAAGCTCTTTCTTCCGCAATAGGAGGGGACAGTGAGTTTATTTATTAGATTTATCTTTCTTGGTTTTCGTATTCTTTTTGGATTCGCTTTTGTCTGTTTTCGCGTCCTTGCTGGATTCGTCTTTGCTTGCTTTCGTATCCTTCTCAGCTTCGCCTTTGTCTGCTTTGGCATCCTTACCGGCTTCGTCCTTGTTTGTTTCAACATTCGGATCCTGCACGATGGATTTCGAATAATCGGATATGATATCTAATATCTCACCATAGGTCATAGAAGAATTTATCTCATACGTTCCTGCCATAATGTCCGCATCTTGAAGCTTCGTCTTTACATAGAACGAATATTTATTAGCAATGACCCGATTCCGCTCCAATTTGCTTGCGATATCCATGGAGGATTCTCCTTTTTTAATTTGGAATATAATATCCTTGCCGGGCTCCTTATCCATCGCAACAGGACCATAGAGCTGATAGGCGAATTGAAATGCTTCCCTGCTGATCGTCGCGATTAGAAAAGCCACAAGAATATAAAACATTATATTCATCAACAAGCGTATAATAAAGCTTGTTATTTTCAAAGTTGCTTTTACGGATGTGGATTTCGTAGCCATTGCATACCTCTCTTTACTAAACTTCCCTTTTGGTTATACCGAGACAATTCTAATGAAAGATAATAATATGATGAAAAGGGATTTTCCCTTATACTTCCATTATGATTGGTAATATCATCGGATTTCTTTTTGTCTTCTTCCAGATAAAATCACTTAATGAATCTTTGATTTCAGATTTCATCTTACCCCAGTCTGTATTGTTCTTACTCAAAGCCTTATCCAGCGCTTTTTCCACAACTGCTCTTGCCTCTTCCATCAGGTTCTCCGATTCTCTTACATACACAAAGCCGCGCGATACAATATCCGGGCCTGAAAGAACCTGATTACTGTGCTTCTCTAAGGAAACCACTACGATGATCAAGCCATTTTCCGACAGATGCTGTCTGTCACGAAGCACGATATTACCGACATCTCCAACTCCAAGGCCGTCTACTAAGATACCCTGCGCAGGTACTTTGCCCGTAACGGCTCCTTTCTCCTTCGATAAGGTCAGTACATCTCCTGAGCTGATCAAGAAAATGTTATCCTTGGGAATTCCCATTAATTCTGCAATCTCCGCATGACGGATCAGATGTCTGTATTCCCCATGAACCGGCACCGCATATTGCGGCTTAATTAAGGAATAAATCAATTTAACTTCTTCCTGGCATGCATGACCGGATACATGTGTATCCTGATAAATTACTTTGGCACCCTTCATAGATAATTCATTGATTACTTTGGATACTGCCTTTTCATTTCCAGGAATCGGGCTAGAGCTTAATATTACCACATCACCCGGCTTAATTGATACCTTTTTATGGATGGAGGAAGCGATACGGGATAATGCAGCCATGGATTCTCCCTGGCTGCCGGTCATGATCATTACGATCTGATCGTCCGTGTAATTCTTCATCTGCTCAATCTCGATCAGCGTATTGTCCGGTATATTAATATAACCGATATCGGCTGCCGTGGTCACAACATTGATCATGCTTCTGCCTTCAATAACCACTTTTCTTTTATATTTTACTGCTGAATTAACAATTTGCTGCACCCGGTCCACATTGGACGCAAAGGTTGCCACTATAATTCTTGAGCGGGAATAATCTGCAAATATATTATCAAATGTCTTTCCTACGGTACGCTCCGACATGGTATATCCGGGACGTTCAATATTGGTACTGTCACATAAGAGTGCAAGTACTCCCTTCTTTCCAATCTCCCCAATTCTTTGAAGATCGATCGGTGTTCCGAAAACCGGTGTAAAATCAACCTTAAAGTCTCCCGTGTGGAAGATAATGCCTGCCGGTGTAAAGATGGCAAGCGCTGCCGAATCGGCAATACTATGATTCGTACGAATAAATTCTATACGGAAGCATCCTAAATTAATGGATTGTCCGTATTTTATCACCTTCCGTTTCGTACTCTTTAGCATATTGGCTTCCTTTAGCTTATTTTCAATCAGCCCGATGGTTAATTTGGTAGCATAAACCGGTACATTAACATCTTTTAAAATATAAGGGAGCGCTCCGATATGATCCTCATGACCATGGGTAATCACAAACCCTTTCACTTTATCAATATTCTCTTTCAGATAAGTAACATCGGGAATTACCATATCAATTCCCAACATTTCATCCTCCGGAAAGGATAATCCGCAATCAATTACGATGATATTGTCCTCGTATTCAATTGCTGTAATATTCATACCTATCTGCTCTAATCCACCAAGCGGAATAATTTTAACTCCTTGTACATTTGCTATGTTCTTTTTTCTTTGTTCCTTTTCTTTCAAAATTGCACCTCCAATGGTTTTATGTAAACTTTCTATCCATTATTTAAGTGCATGATATAATATTAGATTACAATGTATTCTCAATCGCCCCTGCATTTCTTACAGTGTCCATAGAGTTTTACTTCATGGTCTACCACGTCAAAGCCAAGGGTATCCTTAATCCGCTTTTCCAATGTCTCCAGCAGATCATCTTGAAAAGTGTAAATATTACCACAATCAAGGCATATCAAGTGATGATGATGGTGACCGGTTTCCTCCGCGTCATTCTTGCTGATTTCATATCGCACATATCCATCATCCAAGTTCAGTTTATCAATTAAATTAAGTTCCGATAACATTTGAATCGTTCGGTAAACGGTGGCTAGACCAATGTCAGGGTACTTTACCCTGACCAAATCATAAATTTCCTCTGCGGTTAAATGTTCGCCCGGTCTACTATTTAACACTTCCAGAATCGCTATTCTCTGGTTCGTCACTTTAAGTCCGTTCTGTTTTAATAAATTCTTGAACTGCTCCTGATTGTCAGGCATATTCTCACCTAGTTTCATCTAATCATTAATCCATGCATTTAATATAATTCAACTTCATAGATTTTTAAAAATCCAAATCAATATCCTCTAACAATTCACTAAAAATTCTAGCTACCGCTTCCAGTTCATCGTCATCCTCAACAATGTTGTATATTGCTTCCTCGTCAGTCTCCGCCGAGATATCTTTCAAAATAAGGGCTTCCCCCTCATCCTCTTGTTCCGTACTGACCAGAAGATAATTAACTCCTCCCAGTCTGGTCTGTTCCAGTACATGAAAAACAACCTCTTCCCCGTCCTCCGAGGTTAAAATAATCTCATCCGCTTTCTTATCCATATTAACCTCCAAATATTCAAGAACATAGATCATTTTCGATCTAGTTATTCTTCATGAAATTGAATTTATCCAAATACCCTTGTAAAATCAAAACTGCCGCCAATTTATCAACTACCAAAGCCTTATTCTTATAATCCATTCCGGTTTGATCTAAAACCTGATGGGCGGCAACCGTAGTCAACCGTTCATCCCATAGAATCACTTCCAAACCGGTACGTGCCCTTAGCTTATCTGCAAATTCCTCCGATTTGACTGCTCTTTCACCAACGGTATTATTTAAATGTTTTGGATAGCCCAAAACAATCTTATTCACATCGTATTCCTGAATTAATTCTTCAATTCTTGCAAGTGTCTGGCGAAGCTTGTTCTCCTGCTTTCGCCGTATCACTTCAATTCCCTGCGCCGTCAGTAGCAATTCGTCGCTGATCGCAACACCAATCGTTACGGAACCATAATCCAGCCCCATAATTCTCATAATAATTACCATGCCCTTTCTTGACAAACTGCAAACTTTGTGCCGCAGGTTCAAATTTGCTTGTGAAAAATTTATTTTTCACACTGCCATCGGCAGCTCAACTCCGTAAGCGAAAGGCCAAATCTCCATTCTGGCAATCCTACGAAATTCGGGCGCCTGCCTTCGTGAGTTTGCTCTAAGAAGCGCAGGTATAACCCCCGATGTAAATTGCATTCATGCAATTCACATTGCCTCTCATCCGCGTTTCATTACCGCCTCGCCTGCGGCCAGCTTATTTACCTGCCGTTGTTTGATTTATTAATCTCATTGTCAATGTAAAAACGTAACAATTCCTCGATAATTTCGTCTCGTTCCACCTTCATAATCAAACTGCGAGCACCTTTATGACTCGTTATGTAGGTCGGATCTCCGGACATTACATATCCAACGATCTGATTCATAGGATTATATCCTTTTTCAGATAATGCATCATACACGGAATGGATTACATCTTTTACAAACACTTCAGGCTCTTTCTGTACTTTAAAATACTGTGTATTGTTAAATTTTTGCATTGTATCACTTCCTTTTACTATATAATAAACGAATGAAATCCCCTCCATCATTCGAATCTATACTTAGTATTATATTAATATATTTAGAAGAAAATATCAATGAGTTATTTCACAATACATTATTTCGTCAGTCAAATTCTTTATTACCTTCACCGATACAATCGTATTCGCTAAGTCTTCATTACTTTCGACTGCCATCTTAAGATATCTTTCATTATGCCCGATTTGATACCTATTATCATTGATAATAATCTCTTCCTCCAGAAGGATTTTCTCTATTCTTCCCATAAACAGCTCTTTATATTCCTCTCCCATGGAAGACGATACGGCAATCAGCTCGTTGCTCCGCAACGTCTTTACCTCTTCCGGAACCTGATCTGGCATCTTCGCCGCTGCTGTACCAGCTCGTTTGGAATACTTAAAGACATGGATATGGGAAAATCCGATCTTTTTTACAAATTGCAGTGTTTCTTTAAATTCCTCCTGTGTTTCACCGGGGAAGCCGACGATCACATCGGTAGTAAATGCGGGATGAAGAAAATATTTCTTCAGCAGAAGAACCTTTTCATAGTATTCTTCCGCCGAATATTTCCGATTCATCCGCTTTAGCACCGAATCGCTTCCGCTTTGCAGAGACAGGTGAAAATGCGGGCAGAATTGTCTTACCCCTGCGATCGCCTGAACAAACGGTTCTGTAATAATTCTCGGTTCTAGGGAGCCCAAACGGATTCGCTCAATTCCCTTGATTCTGCTGACATCGATAATTAGTTCTGCCAGCGGCATCGTCTCCTTCTCCTCCGGCGCCTTTAAGTCCATACCGTAGGAGGAGATATGAATCCCCGTCAGAACGAACTCCCGATATCCCTGAGCCGCAAGATTCTTAATCTCCTCCAGGATATCCTCCGCTTTCCTGCTCCGAACCCTTCCCCGGACATAGGGAATGATGCAATAGGAGCAGAAACGGTTGCAGCCATCCTGAATTTTAATAAAGGCTCGGGTCTTATCCATGGTCGAGCTTACATTAAGCTTCTCATAGTCCGTCTCTTTATTAATATCAACTACAAATTCCTCTTTATTTTGATTTTCCTGGTAACGCTCCACCAGAGAAATAAGATCGGATTTCTTGTTATTTCCCACCACAATATCCACACTGCCATCCTGAAGCAGAGTTTCCTCCGCCGCCTGTACATAGCAGCCGACCGCTGCAACGATCGCTTCCGGATTTCTCTTCTTCGCCTGATGCAGCATCTGACGCGATTTACGATCGGCCATATTCGTCACCGTACAAGTGTTAATCACATAAACATCAGCCTGCTCCTTAAAATCAACAATCTTATAACCAGCGGATACAAAGCTTTCCCGCATAGCCTCTGTTTCATAAGAATTCACCTTACAGCCCAGGCTTAAAAATGCTGCTGTTTTTTTCATTTATAGTTCGCTTATCCTTTCTAATACTTACTGCTTTTGTTTCCCGCTTCCCCTTATTTTAGCGCGACTTTTTCGTCTACTCCTTATACAAGTTTTTTGCATATTTTTATGAACATTGTCTATTGACTTTTAATATGTTAAAATATAGTATATACATATACTGAATGAAGGAGGGATTTGTTACTATGAAAGCAGTTAAAATATCTTTAAATTCAATCGATAAGGTGAAAGCATTCGTTAACGATGTTACAAAATTTGATTCCGATTTTGATTTGGTTTCTGGAAGATATGTGATAGATGCAAAATCCATTATGGGTATCTTTAGTCTTGATCTATCGAAGGTAATCGACTTAAATATCCACAGCGAGGAAAACCTTGACCAAATTCTTACAACATTAAAACCTTATATCGTTGAATAATTGTTAATGAATACTTAATTTGGGGTTGTCGTAGACAACCCCTTTTTTATACTTTCAATTATCTTATCGTTCAAAACGTTACGTTCATAAAGCATTTTACCTGTAATATATAATTTTACGTATAATTAGATTTTTCTTTACAGCACAAATTCTTATATATGATAAACCTCTATAACGTAATTTACATATCATTCGAATAAAAATTTTGTACCATTTAGCTTTTTAACTGTAAACTTACGCACCTACATGGATGCACTCTGCCGTATTTATAGCTGTCTCCAGCATCGCATCTATTTTCTCTTCCAGATTCCTCTCCGAATGCTGAATTGTCTTTATATTCGGTTTTGTCACCGGATGCTTTGCCACAAAGATGGTACAGCAATCTTCAAACGGCTGAATGGACGTTTCAAACGTATCGATCTTCTCCGCAATTTCTACAATATCCTGCTTATCAAAAGCAATCAAAGGACGGTATACTGGCATGGTACATACCTCATTGGTCGCCGCAAGACTATGCATCGTCTGACTTGCTACCTGCCCGATACTCTCTCCGGTTACCAGCCCGAGGCACCCTTCCTTTTCCGCAAGCTTTTCCGCGATCTTCATCATATATCTTCGCATGATAATGGTCAGTTCTTCGTGCGGACACTGATCATAGATATAAAGCTGTATATCCGTAAAGTTAACCACATAAAGCTTTATTTCACCAGTGTATTTTGCTATCTTCTCCGCCAGGT
The DNA here is from genome assembly GCA_015057615.1 of Lachnospiraceae bacterium. Classification (GTDB taxonomy): domain Bacteria; phylum Bacillota; class Clostridia; order Lachnospirales; family Lachnospiraceae; genus Mobilitalea. Next base: position 39,040 of record SVEA01000213.1, read on the forward strand.
CTACCACCTTCTGCTTTGCCCTTTCACTGGTATACGGCGGTGCGTGAAAATAGGTAGCTGCCATGCTGACACCCCGCTTTGCTATCATATAGCCAGCTACCGGGCTGTCAATTCCACCGGACAATAATAGCATTGCCTTTCCGTTGGTTCCCACTGGCATTCCGCCAAGTCCCGGAAGATTGATCGAATATACATAGGACTTCGTGCGCACCTCCACGGTAAATCTTACGTCCGGCTCATGCACATCGACCTTCATCTCAGGAAAACGTTTCAGAAGGTATGCCCCCATATCCGCACAAATCTCCGGAGAGGTTCTGGGATAATTCTTATCTGCACGTTTTGCCTCTACCTTAAAGGTGATATGACGATCCGGATACGATGCTTCAATATAATCCCCTACTCCGCGGGTCAGATCGTCCCAATCCGAACTGTCGAGGACAACCACCGGGCAAATGGAGGAAATACCGAACACCTTCTGCAATACCCCCATGGTTTCTTCATAGTCGTAGACCTCGGGGCATTCCACAAATACTCTCCCCTGCTCCTTACTTACCATAAAATTCCCCAGCGGATTTAACGCCTCCTGAATGCGGTCCCGCAGAGCATTCTCAAACAGAAACCGGTTCTTCCCTTTCAGTCCGATTTCCGCATACTTTATTAAAAATGCTTTAAACATTTATCTCCTCATTTCTACGCGGCTTTTTACGTATCATCTGGCTTGCGGATGCCGCGCCGACGCAAACTCCGTATATGAATATATTTTTATCCATCGTATTTCTACGGTTTCTCATAATTTCTTTCTATTCACCATATTTCACACAATTTTCTTATATTTCCTTTCTGTCCACTGTGTTCCTTACGATTCCTATCCATTGTTTTTCTTACAAGTTCTTGTGTTTTAACGCCCACCGTGTTTCCTACGATTCTTATTACTTCTTCCTATCCATCGTATCTCTTACGGTTTCCTACGATTTCATTTGATTCATCCTAATTTTCTATCCCGTCTACTTCCTGGTATACCTTCTTAGTACCGGCAGCAATTCCTTGATCTCCTCTAGGGCATAATCAATCTCCTCGCGGGTTGTCCGATCTGACATCGAAAAGCGAAGCGTGGAATCCATAAGGTTCTTAGGTAATCCGATTGCCGTTAATGTCACACTTGGCTGCGGATGATGGGAGCTGCAGGCGGATCCTGCCGACACATAGACCCCTTTCTCTTCAAGGGCATGCAAGAGAACTTCGCTTCGTACTCCGTCAAAGCTTACACTCATAATATGGGGTGCTGTTTTTTTAATCTGTTCCATCTCGAAAGCATCCGTACATTCCTCGGGAAGTCCATTAATGGTTACTTCAGGAAGAGCACTGATTTTTCTAAGAAAATACTGCTTTAACTCATACATACGGTCGATCTTCTCATCGAAATCCGTATACAGCTCTGCTACTGCCTGTCCAATACCGGCAATGGCAGGAACATTCTCCGTTCCCGAACGCAGTCCTCTCTGATGACCGCCGCCGAACATCAAAGGGCTTATCTTCACCTTCTCATTTACATAGAGAACACCACTTCCCTTGGGTCCATGAATCTTGTGACCGCTGAAAGTAAGCAGATCGATCCCCATTCGTTTCGGATAAATCCGGTATTTGCCAAATGCCTGCACGGCATCCACATGAACTAAGATATCCTTCTTTCTTTTCTTTAGCTCGGAGACGATTTCCTCGATATCCTGAACGGCTCCGATCTCATTATTGACATACATCATCGAGACAAGAAGCGTCTCCTCCGTAATAAGATCGTACAATTTCTCCTTAATGATCTTACCGGTACGGTCAACCGGAACGAAACTGATCTCAAACCCATTCTCCTCCAGAAAAACCAGTGGCTGATGAACGGACGGATGCTCGATCCGGGTTGTGATGATATGCTTCCCGCGTCGCTTATTTGCCAGCGCTGTTCCGATGATCGCAAGGTTATTGGCTTCCGTCCCTCCTGAAGTAAAGACCAGTTCCTTCGGCTCCACCTTGAGACATTCCGCTATAACCGAGGCTGATTCCTTCATATAATTTTCTGCTATTACACCAAGAAGATGCATGGAGGATGGATTACCGTAATCCTCATACAGCACCTTTATCATTTTGTCACGAACACTCTCAGTTACCTGCGTTGTTGCTGAATTGTCTAAATATACTCCCATATCTATAGCCTTCCTTTTAAACATAACCTGAAAACTGCAAATGAATAAAGACAAAATGAATGGACAAGCCGATTCACTTGCCAAGAATAATCATGATTTGAGTGCCATAAGTCATATAAAATAATGAACATGAATATATATATGGTCCTATTCATATCAAAATCCCAAAATGACTTGTGACACTCAAATCAATCATATATATATTTAATTTCGTGCATTATCTTTATAATTATACCACATATGGAGACGAATATAAAAGTTTTTTATTTTAAATCCTGGTAATTGATCCGGTTTTTTTCTAACAGCTTCAATATCCAATAAGGATTTACACTAAAATCTCTGGTATCCGAATTTACATAGATTCCCACATGCAGGTGTACATCAAATTTACCGATGGTACCCTCCGCGCCGTACCCGCTATCTCCCATAAAGCCAAGAAGCTCGCCGGCAATGACTTCATCTCCGATGCAAAGCCCCGGTGCATAGGAATCCAAATGGGCATAGTAAAAATATCCTCCGGCTTTTGACCGGATACCGATACGGTTGCCGCCCTTTTCCAGCCATCCGAGCTTCTCAACAATGCCGTCGGTCATACTAATGACAGGAAAATATCCCCGCTTATTATTGTATGCCATGATATCTGTTCCTTCATGCCTGCGCCTGCCTCCGTATTCACGCAAGGCATACCAGGAGTTTCCAAACCGAACATCTTCTTTTTCGGAATCGACCCTTGGTACGGGAAAATACGTAAGATCCGATAAGATGGCATCATAGTACCCATACAATTCCTGAAAAACCTGCGTTTCGCCGAGCTTACCGATTCCCCGCAGGAAAGTATAATTATCGAGTTGCTTTAAAGCAGTCGGATTGTAATCGGAGATTACCATAGCTAAGGTGATATAACCAATTCGATTGATATAGGGATGGTTACGGAGCGCCTCGTATTTCTTTAAGACCGCCTCCACCCTGTGGTCTGCTTTCTTAACGACCTCTTCATTAATCCGGACTTCCCGGAGGGCTTCATAATTAATCCCCTCCTTGGCAGCATCATAAAAAATACGCTGGGTATTTAACAGCTTCAGCTCATATCCGGTAATATAGATGGTAATGCAAAAAGAGCAGAGATAAAGCATGCCTGCAAGCATTGGACTGTTTGCCGGACCGCGAAAGAAATTTCGTTTCCAGGAATCAGATTTAAGAAAGGAAAACAGCTGCCTCATCGAAGAATCACTCACTATCTAAACTATGCTCCAGCTGGGCTTTTCCCAACCGGGACATAGTATTATATGATTTCAGACAGCATAATAGCACCGCAAAACGCCTCCGGTGTCAAAATAATGGTGCGGATACAATAAGGACTATTGAAAACATCCCTGGAATTGTTTTTCAATAGTCCTATGCTTTATTAATTTTCAGCGGTTTCCTCTATGGCACGATTCTTCTCAAAGATGAAATTATGTAGAACTTCTACATTCTTCTCCAGATCCGGAATTAGTACACTCATCTTACGTACCTTCGTCTCACGAAACGCATCGTCGGCAGGAATTCTCAACTGCTGAATTTCCCTTGCTCCGGTTTCCATAAAGCTGTTTAACAGTAATTCAAAATTTTCTTCTCCAATATCGGTTTTGATCATCGGTAACAGCTTAAGCATGATGGATGCAAGCTCTACCTTGCTCTTTGTTTTATATTTTTCAAAAATCGCATTTAAAATGATACGGTGGCGGTCGGTCCTGCCATAGTCATTGTTGTTGCCGGTAATGGTTGCTCTTTTTCGAACCCGGCTGTACCCAAGAACCTGATTGCCATTTAAATGCTGCTTTCCTTCTCTTACATTACGATAGATCGGATTGGAAATATAGTTGGTCGAATTCAAATACCTAGCTTCCCCGCTTGTTAAAGTAATGTCAAGACCGCCGAGTGCATCGATGATATTCTCAAAGCTTTCAAAATTCACCAATACGCAGCCATCCAAATGAATATTAAAGTTGCGGGTTATAACATCATATAGGAGATCCACTCCACCCTTTTCATAGGCAGAATTTATTTTATTATCATTAAATCCTGGAATCTGCACAAAGGTATCCCTCATGATGGAGGTAAGCTTTACTTCTTTGGTATTCGTATTGAGCGTTGCGATAATAATTACGTCCGTTCTTCCTCTTGAAGTTCCGGAACCAATTGCCTCTTCTCCTAACAGAAGGATGTTATAGACACCTTCCTCCCGTCTTCCCTCTCCGGCATCCCCCGGCCAGACGATCTCAGTCGGATCGATTTCCGGTGCATCGGAGTTTAAGTCATCCTCATCCAGGTAATCGACATCTTCTGTTACGGTAGTATCATCCTTAAAATCCTTGGTCCAAACAGCCCAGATCTTTCCCCCTAAGTCCATTCCCATATTCATGAGTAATTTGTTACCCGGTTTCGTCAGACCAAGAAAAGATATCAGCAAAAGTAGACCAGCCAAAACTCCTGCAGGTATTTTGACCCATTTAGGAATCCTGCTGTGCTTCTTTTCACTATTCTCCTCTGCTCTTTGATCCAGTTCCTCGCAGATCTGCTGTGCAAGAGAAGAATTGATACTGACGAGTTCATCGTCGATCTTCTCTTCCTCATAGTGGGCGTCTGCGATATCCTGTGTAGCTGCTGTTTTCTCTTCGGGGGTACTTTCTAATTTCTCTTCCATGCTGTTTCTATCCTTTTTCTCCAAATTTGGTTTCTCTTCTGTATTCTCCTCTGCTGCCAATTCCTTTGCATCCGAATCCACATCATTGAATACTTTTTCAATATTCTCATAAAAATTCTTACTAAATTCAGGATCCATATCAAAATCAAATTTTGAATCGTCCATTTTACATTTCCTCTCCTAATTTCACATAGAGCAAAGCTATTTGCAATTTGTTTCCCTGCTTAAGCTTTGCTATTAAGAAGGGAATTTATTGACGGTTACCAATTCGTAACTTGATGTCAAAGCAAAAGGTCGATGTCTAGAATTTTTCACTGATAATTCGTTCCAGGAACTTGTAAACACGAACGGCGGAAGAAATGCTAAGCTTCTCTTCTACGGTATGAACACCAGCCATCTCTGGTCCGATGGATACAATATCGATACCCGGCATTTTTTTATAGAGGAGACCGCACTCTAAGCCTGCGTGGATCGCTGCCACTTCCATATCCTTACCATACATATCCCGATAGATCGTTTTAAAATGCTCCCGCAGGGCAGAATCCTTTTTAAATTCCCATGCCGGATATTCCGAACGGACAACATAGTCTCCACCTACGAAACTAACCATATAGTTCAATCGGTCGCTTAGGTAATACTTATAACTGTCCTTCGAGCTTCTGATATGCTGCAGAATCTCTGCGCGGTCCTCTTCGATCCGGAATATTCCAAGGTTTAACGAGCTTTCAACCAATCCTTCAATATCCGCGCTCATAACCTGTACACCGTAAGGCATATGCACCAATAAAAACAGTACCTTTTCAAAGGATTTTACATCCAGTACCGAATAGGTATCGTTCCCCAGATCCTCCAAGGTAACGTTAAGATCCGGTTCGCTTGCTGCCAGCTCCTGCTGATAGACCTTTGTGATCTCTGCAATGACGCTCTTTATCGTATTATATTCCTTGGCCAATGCTTCCTCATTTGCCGCAGAAATTAGTAACTCTGCCTCTGCTTCCCGGGGAATGACATTATCCTTGAAGCCGCCCATCATTGTAATCATATCAAAATCATATTTTTCTCTCAACTCAAACAGCAATCGTCCCAAAAGCTTTGTTGCATTGCTTCTGTTTTTATTGATATCCGAACCGGAATGTCCGCCCCTTAATCCGCTGAGGCCTACCTTTACACTCTTTCCATACTTTGCCTCCCGCTTTACCGGAAGGGTGCCCGTAGCAGAAATACCGCCTGCACAGCTGCACAGAAGATACCCTTCCTCCTCGGAATCCAGGTTGATCATATATTTTCCCTGAAGTGAAGAGGTATCCAGAGCTCTCACACCCTTCATGCCGACCTCTTCATCGGTTGTAATGATAGCTTCCAGTCTGGGGTGCTTTAGTGTTTCATCGGATAGGACAGCCAGAATATAAGCAACTGCAATTCCATTATCCGCTCCAAGTGTAGTACCGTCGGCATGAATAGCATCACCGTCGACAATCAGCTTAATCGGATCCTTCAAAAAGTCGTGGGTGTTCTCTTTCACTTTCTCGCAAACCATATCCATATGTCCCTGTAGGATAATTCCGGTTTCCTGTTCGTAGCCGGGAGTTGCTTCTTTGACTATGATTACATTGTTTGCCGAATCCTGAGTATACTCTAACTTATGCTGTTTTGCAAATGATACCAGATAATTACTAATTTCTCCTTCATTTCCCGATTCTCTTGGTATCTGAGAAATTTCTTCAAAATATTGAAATATTCTTTTGTAATCAAGCTGCTCTAATTTACTATTCATCATAACACATGCCTTTCCTTGCCAATTTTACTTTCCTAAAGCAATAAGTATTTATCTATAGTATATCTTTTTACATATTCTAATTTTTATACCAAACATCGTGCATCGTTTTGACTATATATTAGACGATTTGGATGCACAATAAGTTTTAGGCAAAAATTCACATTTGCCAATTGCTCATTAAAATAATGTTTTCTATTACCTAAGTTTGTCCTTGCTTTACGCAAATTGATGAAGATTATTTGTTAAGAAGGCATTTTTACCCATATCAATTCTTAAAGCTGTGAATCGGAGCCGGAATTCTTCCGCCGCGGTTGATAAAGGCATCGCAGCTGAATGGATTCACCGGCATGATGGGCGCATGTCCTAACAAACCGCCGAATTCCACCTGGTCTCCCACTGATTTCCCGATTACGGGGATGATACGGACCGCGGTAGTTTTTTGGTTCACCATACCGATTGCCATCTCATCGGCAATGATACCGGAGATCGTCGTTGCTTTCGTATCTCCGGGAATTGCTATCATATCCAATCCGACCGAGCAAACACAAGTCATTGCCTCTAATTTTTCAATCGTCAGCGCACCAGCTTCCACTGCCTGAATCATTCCCTGATCCTCACTGACCGGAATAAACGCTCCGCTTAGGCCTCCCACATAGGAGGAAGCCATTACGCCGCCCTTTTTCACCTGATCATTTAATAGAGCTAACGCCGCTGTCGTTCCGGGTGCGCCGGCATATTCCAGACCGATCTCTTCCAGGATATCCGCCACACTGTCCCCTATGGCAGGGGTAGGAGCCAGAGATAAATCCACGATACCAAAAGGAACCTTCATCATCTTGGAAGCTTCCTGCGCCACAAGCTGGCCAACACGGGTAATCTTAAAGGCTGTCTTCTTAATTGTCTCGCAGAGGGTTTCAAAATCTTCACCGCGGACACATTCCAGTGCTTTCTTAACCACACCCGGACCGCTGACACCGACATTGATTACGGCATCTCCCTCGGATACACCATGAAAGGCACCTGCCATAAATGGATTATCGTCCGGAGCATTGCAGAACACCACTAATTTTGCACATCCGATGGCATCCCGATCCTTTGTAAGCTGCGCCGTCTGTAGGATGATATCTCCAAGGAGCTTAACTGCATTCATATCAATTCCGGTTTTGGTTGACCCTACATTCACCGAGCTGCATACCCGCTCCGTCTGGTCTAAAGCACTGGGAATAGAGCGGATCAAAAGCTCGTCGCCGGTGGTCATCGCTTTGGAGACCAGTGCGGAATACCCGCCGATAAAGTTAACCCCGACTTCCTTTGCCGCTTTATCAAGCGTCTTAGCAATCGTAACAAAATCCTCCGGTGAATGGCATGCCGCAGCACCGATTAAAGCAATCGGAGTAACGCTGATTCGCTTATTCACAATCGGAATTCCGTATTTTCTTTGAATTTTATTACCGGTACTTACCAGTTCCTTAGCAACCGAAGTAATCTTCTCATAGATTTTTTGATTAAGCCTTGCAAGATCCGGATCGATACAATCCAAGAGACTAATTCCAAGTGTGATTGTCCTGACATCCAGGTTTTCCTGCTGTATCATCTTATTCGTTTCGATGACTTCGTTCATATTAATCATACTGATTGTCTCCTATCTATATTCTATGCATTTTGTCAAAGATATCCTCGTGCTGTGCACGGATCCTGACACCAATCTGGGAACCGATCTGATCCAGTTCTTCGATGATTTGATCAAACTCCTTCGGTGCCTCTGCAGCATCCACGATCATCATCATATTAAAAAATCCCTGAACGATGGTCTGTGATATGTCGAGAATATTAATATTATTCTCTGCAAGATAGGTACATACCTTTGCGGTAATACCTACCTTATCTTTTCCAACTACTGTTATAACGGTTCGATTCATGATAAATACCAAGCCTTTCCTATTGTTTTATATTTAACTTAGATTCTGAATGGTTATGCGCATCACGATACAAATTTATTTGAGTGTCAAAAAGCCATCCTAATAAATCGGCTTCGTCAATTTTATTAATCAGCTTTTGACACTTAAATCGACTTTAACTTTTAGCCTGCCGTGGTCTATAGAATAACCAGGTCCGATATTCTATCCCTATGGGCAACGCTAAGATCCGCCTCCGAGAAATTATAGCCCCGGTCTGCTAGTTCACAGCATACCGTCTCGTAAGCCAATTCCTCATAATTATTCTCTTTACTTAGATGGGCAAGAAAAATATGTTTGATTTTATTTGTAACTAATTTACTGATTAAATCCGCACAGGAATCATTGGAGAGATGTCCCCGTTCCCCAAGAATTCTCTGTTTTAAGTAATAGGGATATTTGCCCACCATCAGCATATTAATATCGTGATTTGCCTCCAGCAGAAGCAGATCCGAATCCCTTAGCTGATCTATAATATAATCGTCAAACTTGCCCAGATCCGTTGCCACACCAACCTTATGCCCCTCCGCATTCATGGTATAGCAAACCGGGTTGCTTGCATCATGGGAGGTTGAAAATGGAGCAACGGTGATGTCATTTATTTCAAACACTTCATCCGGCTTAATATATTGAAACAATCCTTCCGGAATATCACCGACACTTTTTATCTGTTGAATCGCTCTGGCAGTCTCATAGGTCGCATAAATCGGAATGTGGTATCTTCTTGCCATGACTCCAAGTCCCGATATATGGTCGGTATGCTCATGGGTGATCAAAATCCCCTGTAGCGTATCCGGCACGACCTCGATCTCCTTCAAGCCGTTCTCAATTCTCTTCGCACTGACTCCTGCATCCACCAGCAGATTGGTCTGACCGCTGCCGACGTAGATACAATTGCCACTGCTGCCGCTTGCAATGCTGCATAATTTCATTTTTAATCTTCCTTATCTTACATTTTATTCTTCTGAGTATCCCTCATTTCACGAATTTTGTCAAGATTATTATCCCTTTCCTTCTCTCGTATGAAGCATACCAAAGAGCTTTGTAAAGCGTATGTTATCACTGCTATTTTAACAAATATCATATAGCCACTAATACTATTTCTATCTTATTTAAACTCACTGTTTTCATAAATAATTTTATTAGACTTTTACGTAAACAGCATTAGATGCATTGCTGTTTTGTAGGAACCGCATTATTCTTCCTGTAATAATCGTTCTACCTGCTTGCAGAGCTTCTGGATATCACCGGTATTTTCAATTACCTTCGGATACTTCTTTCGAAATTCCTCTTCCTTTCGCTGATTTTCAAAGATGGAATCAATCTTTTGATCCGAATAATTCCGTTCTTTCTTTAATCGTTCCCTGCGAATTTCCTCCGGCGTATATACATACCATACTTCATCGCAGATAAAATCATAACCGGCTTCAATCATCAATGCCGTCTCTATAATCACGTAAGGAACCTTTCCTGCCTTTCGGAGGGAATCAAGCTCTTCCTCCACCGCTTTTAAAACATTTGGATGGGTCAGGGTATTTAATTTCATTAATTTTTCCTTATCCTGAAATACGATCTTCGAAAGCTTTGTCCGGTCAATGGATTTATCCTCCGTAAGAATACTATTTCCAAAGAAATCCACGACTCCGGCGTAGCTTATACCTCCAATCTCCATCTGCTCCTTAGCAATCCGGTCAGTATTTAGAAAATACGCACCATGCTTTTCTATCAGGATTTTTGCAACCAGAGATTTCCCACTTCCGATTCCCCCGGTAATACCAATCACTTTCATATCATAAACCATTCTATTTTGCCTCAAACCAGTTCTTTCCTTCTTTTACCTCTGCCTCCAAAGGCACCAAAAGCTCAGCTGCATTCTGCATTTCTTCCATGATAATCTGTGTCACCTCATCGATTTCATCCTTATGTGTCTCCACCAGCAGCTCATCATGAACCTGTAAGATCAGTCTGGAGCGCAGCTTCCTTTGCTTTAATTTCTCATTGACTTTTATCATTGCAATCTTAATAATATCCGCAGCGGTTCCCTGAATAGGGGAGTTCATTGCAACCCGTTCGCCAAAGGAGCGCTGCATAAAGTTACTGGAGCTTAATTCCGGTATCGGTCTTCTTCGCCCGAACATCGTCGTCGAATAGCCCTTATCCTTTGCATCCGCTATCAATCCGTCCAGATAGGATTTAATCTTCGGATAGGTCTTAAAGTATTGATTGATGAACCGCTCCGCTTCCTTCCTTGTGATATTTAAATCCTGTCCCAGGCCAAAGGAGCTGATCCCGTATACAATACCAAAGTTAACGGCTTTTGCATTACTTCGCTGCAACGGTGTTACTTCTTCAAATGGCGTATGGAATACTAAGGAGGCGGTAATTCGATGGATATCCTTTGCTTCCTTATAGGCGTTAATTAATCGGCTGTCACCCGACATATGTGCTAACACGCGAAGCTCAATCTGGGAATAATCCGCATCCAGGAATACATAATCCTCTTCCGGAATAAACACCTTGCGAATCTGTCTTCCAAGCTCCATACGAATCGGAATATTCTGAAGATTCGGATCCGTACTGCTGATTCTTCCCGTAGCGGTAATGGTCTGATTGAATTTCCCATGAATTCTCCCATCCTCCCGGATATATACCGCCAATCCGTCCGCATAGGTGGATTTTAATTTTGTCAGCTGCCGATACTCCAGAACCATTTTAACGACCGGATGCTCGCATTGCAGCTTTTCCAAAATATCCGCAGAAGTGGAATAGCCGGTTTTCGTTTTCTTGGCAAACGGCAGACGAAGCTTTTCAAAAAGGATGATGCCCAACTGCTTTGGTGAATTAATGTTAAAGGTCTCCCCGACCAGCTCATAGATGTTCTTTTCCAACGCTTCAATGCCAACGGCAAGGCGGTCACCGTATTCCTTAAGTGCCTCCTTATTCACCCGGATCCCCCTGGTTTCCATATCATGCAGGGTATAAACAAGCGGCATCTCAATCTCTTCAAACAAGGAATACATTCCGGCTTCTTTTAAAAGCGCGGTGAGCTTATCCAGTGCCAGATAAGCCACATAGGCACTGTAGCAGGCATAGGAAAGGAATGCCAGTGCATTCTCCTTACTTGCCTGGAGCAAAGAGCTCTTCCCAAGCAAGTCCCCCCGCGAGGGCAGTGTCATTGCAAAATAATCTCTTGCAATATCATCGTAATGATAGGTATCCGTCAGAGGATTTAACAGATAAGCGGCGATCGCACAATCATAGATCCGATCACCAACCGTAAATGGAAGAAACGGCAGCTGCAGTTTTAATCCGACCACCGATAAGCATTTCACATTCTTGCGTAAATCCACGGTCTTTTCAATAAGATACTCTTTTGTTATTATATCGTTACAAGGAAGAAAGAAAATGTTCTTCTCTGAATTACAAACGGATAAACCAAGTACGGTATCATTTTCAGAGATCAATTGCAGTCCAACGACAGAATTGTCCCCCTTTAAGCAATCAAAGACCTTATCTGCCTCTTCCAGGGTCTCAATGCTTTGAAATGCTTCCTCGATCCCAGTGGTATGGGTTACCTCCTCCGTCTGGAAGCGCTGAATCAGATTTTTAAACTCCAGCTTCTTAAACCAGAGATACACTTCCTCATTATACAGGTTATCAACGGTCGCTTTTTCTATAGAAAACTCTATATCACAATCCGTACAGATGGTGGCAAGCTTCTTGGACAGTAAGGCGATCTCATGATTCTCCTTCAAAGAGGTTGTAACCTTCCCCTTTTTCATCTCATCCAAATGCTCGTAGACATTTTCAATGGAATGATACGCCGTTATCAATTTCGTTGCTGTCTTTTCTCCGATTCCCGGAACGCCCGGAATATTATCGGAAGGATCTCCCATGAGTCCCTTTAGATCGATGAATTCCTTCGGCGTTACCTGATACTTTTCAAGCACATCCTTGGCAAGGTAGTCCTCGATCTCTGTTCCGGTACGCTTCGTCTTTGGAATACGGATCTTGGTTTTGTCACTGGCTAATTGTAAGAGGTCCCGATCTCCGGAAACTAAGGAAACCTCCATACCGGCTTTTTCTGCCTTCGTAGCCAGAGTGCCGAGAACATCGTCCGCCTCAAAACCGGGCTTTTCAATGATTGTTACCCTCATTGCTTTTAATACTTCCTTCATAACCGGAACCTGCTCCCGCAGCTCATCCGGCATTCCCTTTCTTGTCCCTTTATATTCCGTAAACATTTCGTGACGGAAGGTTGGATGACTGGTATCAAACGCAACGGTAAGATAATCCGGTTTCTCTTCCTCGATTATTTTAAACAAAATATTAATAAATCCCAGAACCGCATTGGTATGCTCCCCCTTAGAAGTAGTCAAGTCCGGCAGTCCATAGAATGCTCTGTTCAAAATACTGTGACCATCAATTAATACTAACTTTTTATTCATAAATGTGTTTTTCATAAGAAAAGTTAAATCCTACGAAATCCTCCTTTCTATCTATCCCATGTAAGATTTGAGGGTCAAAACTTCTTATAAATCACCCTCTTCAAATTGCACAAATCAAGGAAAAACCGGGGTAATAGGAAACAATATTTAATGCGCAACTGTTTGAAGTCGTTGGTACTTAGATCATGTGTTTTATGATCTTATGTACCATTACGTACTTCAACCAAGTGAGAACGGGTTGCGAAAAAATTGTTTTCTATTACTTATCCATGTATAAATTGTGCAAATTCAACTGACTTTATAAATTAGATTTTGACATACAAATCCTATTCGGCTATTGGAAACTCTTTCGTTTCATTAATTGTGTATAAGCCAACTACAATATCAGAGTTTCACAATTACCTGTATCCTATCATAGCATATATGAATTATTCTGCTATCTTCTCCTGTTTCTCCATGAAGGTTTGCAGCGCAGCATCTAAGGGATCTTCCCTCGTACTCTGATACTTAAGGCGAAGTCTAAAATCACTCTCCGTTATGATAACGACCGGCTCTTTCTTGCCATTATAGCGCCAATTCAATGCAAGAATAAAAAGCAGTATAATCAGTAACACCGCTCCTTTTTTACGATAGTATGCAAATTTTGCATGAATAATTCTCTCTTGCGCCTTCTCTAGCTTAGCGGAAAGCTCCATACTGAAATCATCATACAAAATCTTATCCTCGTCCAACTGTTTCATAGCCGTCAAAAGGGCATAGTATACCTCCAGCTCCTCCCTACATTCCGGACAGGAGTTTACATGGTCGACAAACGCTTCGGTTTCTTTCAGTGATAATTCGTCATTGATAAATGGCGTAATCATTCTCTGCGTTTCCATACATGTCATAAGTGAAATCAAACCTTTCCAAGATCAGCCAGGTCATCATAAACCAATGTTATGATATCCAGCCAAAATATGATTACTTTATATTATATACTAATTTCGCACAAAATGGTTATTAATTTTAAAGCAGATATTATTTTCTTCCAAGTTTTCTATTTTGCACTTGAAATCTAATGGTACTTGTGTTAAAATACATTTTGTCGTTGAGCGGATGTGGCGGAATGGCAGACGCAGCAGACTCAAAATCTGCCGGGCTAACACTCGTGAGGGTTCGAGTCCCTCTATCCGCAGTAAGTTATCAGGTTGAAAAAGATTCAAGTAATGTTTTTCAACCCGATTTTTTTATCCGGAAATTCATCTCTTCTCCAAGCACTTCACATACGATAGCTATCGAAAACAAATGGTATTCTATCATGAAAAACACCAAGCTTATGTCTCTATGAATTTGACATAGATGATTTTATATGAATGAGCAACGCTCAACCTCATGTTGATTTTTATTTGTATATCTTCAGCTTTTTATGGTGCATTGTAACCGGATTTATAATTGCTTGCGTTATGTCTTGGCTCAATCAGCAACTTAGTATAAATGGTAGAATTACTAAGGCCATAATAATTGGATGTTTACTATTTGGGATGAATTTAATTTGTTTATGCCGTTAGTTTTTGCCGCAGATATACCAGATTAATATTAAGAACAACGATAGATATAGCAGCAGTAACAATCGGATGCTTATCATTTAATTGCAAACAGTATAGAAACATATTGGAGGTATAACAGATGAGCAAACCATTACATATAAAAGCATCGGATGCAACACGCAAGCATAAAAATGAACATGATGACTACGAATATTACAAACGAGATTTGGTTCCTAAGGGATTTGCTGAGCAATGCGCTGTTTCTATATATGAAATACCACCAGGTAAATCTGCTTACCCGTATCATTATCATATGAAAAACGAAGAGTGTTTTTATATCATCAGCGGAGAAGGTATCTTGAAAACACCTTTGGGAGATCAGCTGGTTTCTGCCGAGATTTTTTGTTCTTTCCAGCAAATGAAAAAAGTGCTCACAAGCTTACTAATACTTCGAAAACAGAATTGCTTATTTATTTGGACTTTGATACATATAACGATATTGATGTGGCGTTTTATCCAGATTCAGAAAAAATAGGTGTATGGGGGAAAAATATTAACCAACTATACAAAACAAACGAATGAATAGTGTCGCACTTCAATTCCCCAATATGATAATTCAGGATGCACTTGAATCTGAAAATTATATCATCAAAATATTAGCGATTATGGATAAGCGCGTTGGTAAAAGAACATTGCTGCGAATCATTGCTGAAAATAAATATGAAATTTATCCAGCGTGGGTACGGCAGTTCTATGAACTGCGACTATCTTAAATCCCACAATAAGGTATATCAGATAGGAAGCCAACCGTTACTACCGCCAGCTTCCTTTTTTTATTTTGTTTCTTTATTTTGTTTCTTTATTCCGTTTCTCTTAAACGCTCAACAATTGTTGATCTTCTCATAGCATGATATACAATTTCAGGTGTTATCACACCGATTGCTGGAAGCGCCAGATTTCCATCTATATAATCATCCCCTATAAAAACAATAATAGGGAGCAAACTCCAGCTATTCCAATTATTAATCCCAACGAATTTATTGCAAAGAGATCGATGCTGCTGTATACTAAGGCTGCTTTAAATATCCCCCAGCCGCTGAAAATTGTATGCGTGACTGGTACATAAATACAGGATTAGAAAAATTTATCGACTTTATAAAAACTTTTTGCAACCCTCGTGCGTCTATAAGGTGTATGCAAAATTGATACGTATCAAATTTAACAAAAGGAACAATTACAGATGGATAAAAATAGCTTGCTAAAACAGATTGCTGACTATGCTATTCTTAACAAAGAAAAGCTTTATAGACTTGCCTACAGCTATGTAAAAAATGCGGATGACGCTTTGGACATTGTCCAGGAATCCACATATAAGGCAATGGTCTCTATCGATACTGTAAAAGATCCTAGCTGCATAAAAACTTGGTTTTATCGAATTATCGTCAATACTTCCCTGGATTTTTTACGAAAGAGGAAACGCGAAATATTGCTTGAAGAGGAAAACTGGGAGCTTTTAGATACAGGTAGTGAAGATCAGTATCCGGACCTTGATTTAAGAAAAGCCTTAGAAGAATTGTCGGATAATTGCAGAACAATTATAGTTTTAAGATATTTTGAAGACTTAAAACTGGACGAAATCGCCGATATTCTGGATGAAAATGTAAACACCGTTAAAACCAAGTTGTATAAATCACTTAAGAAATTAAATTTAAAAATGAGTGAGAGCATTTAAGGAGGAGAATGTTATGGAAGATAAGAAGTTGGAAGCATTAAAAGAAGATTATAAAAACATTCCTATTCCAGACGAATTAGATTTTGTAGTTAAAAAAGCATTGAAGGAAGGTAAAAGAGATATGATGAATAATAGGAAAAATAGATTTAAAGGATTACGTATTTTAGCAGCTACCGCAGCAGCTTCCTTTGTAGTGATTGTTGCCGGAGCAAACACCAGCCAGGCTTTTGCAGAAACATTGCAGGAAGTTCCTGTTCTGGGAGGTATTGTTAAAGTTCTTACGTTTCGAGTATACAGCGTTGATGAGGATAACTATTCAGCCAAGATTGAAGTTCCAAAGGTAGAGGGATTGGATAATGAACAGCTTCAAAACAGCCTGAATGAAAAGTATCTAAAAGAGAATAAAAAGCTCTATGAAGAATTTATGGCAGATATCAAAGATATTGAAGAGGTTGGAGAAGGACATCTTGCCGTAAATTCAGGATATGAAATTCTCGCGGATAATGATATAATCTTCTCCATTAAGAGATATGTTGAAACGACCAAGGCTTCTACAAATGTTGAAAACAAATTTGATACAGTGGATAAGAAAAACCAGGTATTAATCACCCTGCCGAGCCTTTTTAAAGATGAAAGCTATGTTAATACTATTAGCGATGAGATAAGAAAGCAAATGGAGGAACAGGTAAAGTCTGATTCCGATAAGGTATATTGGCTTGATGATGAAGAATTAATGCCGGAAGATTTATTTCAAAAAATAGATAAAGAGCAAAGATTCTATATTAATTCCGAGGGCAAGCTGGTAATTTGCTTTAATAAGTATGAGGTTGCTCCGGGTTATATGGGAACACCTGAGTTTGTAATCCCAACCGAGGTGATCCGCGATCTTTTAGCAGGTACGGATTATATTAAATAAGTTCAAAGTAAAAATCAAAAACTAAATTTCTATATTTCTATGTAAAATGTAGGACTGTCCCTACCTTCCGGGACAGTCCTATTAAATTGGCTGCTAAAAATATTTCTTACTACCCCATAGATTACTCTTTTTCAAATCGATATATTCATTATATGCGCGCTCAAGAATCTGTTTTTCATTCGTGAACTTAAGCATATGATATGCCTCATGAAATTTGTAGTAACCGGAGTCCATAAAATATTCTTCTCGTTGTGGTTTACTGTAATAGCTATCAGACATCATTAGATACCAATGAACATCCTTTAATACTGTATTCTGTGGTGTGCTAAAGGAATATTGACTTTTCCCAATATACTTAATAATAGACGCACTCGTTCCTGTCTCTTCCTTAACCTCACGAATTGCAGTCTCCTTATATTCCTCACCTTCTTCAACGGTCCCTTTCGGTAACACCCACCCCTCATACTTGTTCTTATAATTTTTATACAGTAATAAAATCTTTCCTCTGAAAATCACTACACCACCACAGCTCGTTGCTTCAACCATCGCAATTCCTCCTGCTTTTTGGTGTATCGTCTTGTCTAAATAAAAGTATACATCAATATGGCTAATATATCAACTTAATATTTTATCCATATACCATGAATATGGCGCCTGCTTTTATTCACTAAGCCGTCACTTTACCAAAATGCATTCCGAATTTTATTTATTCTCACTATTAAAGTATGCTTCAAATACCTCTCTTGCGATAGGAACAGCATATTCACTTCCGGTTCCTACACTTTCTACAACGACGCTGACCGCAATTTCCGGATTATCATAGGGCGCATATCCCACAAACCAAGAATGTGCCCTCCCATTCCCATGGTCGGCAGAACCGGTCTTGCCGGCAGCTTCTGCCTTCATATTCTTTAATTTCGTTGCAGTGCCCTCCGTAACCACCTTTCGCATCATCTCTCCGATATATTCTGCTTCCTCAGAGGTCATTGGCTTGGAGTACAGCTGGGGGGAATACGTCTTTACAATGCCGCCGTCTGTATTTTCAACGTAGTCAACCACATAGGGCTTCATCATTGCCCCTCCGTTCGCTATGGTGCTGACAATCATCGCATTATGGAGCGGCGTAATTAAGGTTTTTCCCTGTCCGATTGCTGTCTGCATTGCTTCCTTTGCATTTGAATTTGCCTTCTGCAATGTGAAGCTGCTCTTATTGCTTGCCATGGTTACCGGCAAATACTTATTAAATGAAAATTCCTCCGCAAGGGCGAAAAACTGATCCGGATCCAGGCTTCTGCCGATATTCGAATAGGAGGTATTACAGGATTTTACCAGGGAGCGAGTCAAATCCACCTCACCGTGCCCTCTGCTGCGATTATCGTGAATTACCATCCCGTCCTCTTCAATTGCCCCGTTACACTTGTATACATAGCTATCATAAGAAGGATTCTGCCGCATATAGGCAAGCGTGGTAAGAATCTTAAAGGTAGACCCGGGAGGATAGAGTCCCTGCGCAGCACGATTTAATAAAGGCGATTTCTCCTCCTTATCCTCAAGTAAGGTTTCCCATTGCTCCTCAATTTTATTGGGATCATAGGATGGCAGGGAAACCATCGCAAGAATCTTACCGGTCTTTGGCTCGATAGCAACCACCGCCCCACGATAGCCTTTTAAGGCATTATAGGCTACCTGCTGGAGCCTTGCATTCAGCGTGGTGACCACATTATCTCCCGGACTTTTTTCTCCGATCAGATCATTATACATTTGCTCAATGGGATTAATGTTCGAGGTCAGCAGACGAATATTTTCCGAATCCTCTAAGCCGGCACGTCCTCTTGCAAACCGCCCGACCACGTGGGCAAACAATTCACCATAAGGATACTCCCTCGTCTCCGTACCATCCTCGCCTACCACAGTTTTCGCCAGGGTCTCCCCATCCGCCGATAGTATTTTACCACGGATAATTCTCTCTGCCAGTACGCTCTGGCGCTTATTATAGGTGCTGTTAATCACGTCATTACTCCGAAATACGATAAAGTACGTGAAGTACCCCATTGCCAATACAAATAATCCGAGGAAAATATAAACGACATTATAAATCGATTTCTTTGAATCCTTTTGTCTCAGTTTTCTATCTCGAATGCTGCTGCCCGAATTTCTATACACTTTTTTCTCGTTTCTATGATTTTGCTTTTTTTCTGCGTTTTCCCTTTTTGCTCTGGGTTTCTTTTGATCGGAAACCGTATCCATATTCATATTCTTTCTCATTCGGTTACCTGCCTTCCTGCCGTTTTACACCTGCCGCAGTCTCACTTGTATCCGTCTTCCTTCTTCCCGTTCTGCCCCGCATATAGATTCCCTGCATAATCATAAACAGCAGTACGGTTGCAAACACAGAGCTGCCGCCATAGCTGATCAGAGGCAGTGTAACGCCGGTGGATGGAATGAATTTTATAACTCCGCCGATGGATAGAAAAACCTGAAAGGTAAACATTACGGAAAAGCCCATCGCAAGAAGCTGATAAAAGGTATCCTCCTGCTCCAAGGATTGATTGATAAATACAACAAATATATTGATATAGATCAAAACGATACAAATCGCAAACAATCCGCCCAATTCCTCCGAAATAGCCGAAAAGATAAAGTCACTGTCAACAACAGGGATATCCGTCGGGAGTCCGCGGTTTAATCCCATGCCGATCCATCCTCCCGTGCCGATTGCAAATAAGGACTGGGACATCTGATACCCTTCATTATCAATATATCCCAGAGGATTCTGCCATGCCATTACACGAACACGGACATGATTGAACAGCTTATAGGCAACATAGGCGGCTCCGCTTCCGGAGAGCAGACCAGCGAAAAGGTAGAACGGCTTTTGTGTCGCTGTATACAGCATAAATACATACGTTACAAAGAAAATAAGTGCCCCGCCCAGATCCTTCTGGAAAACCAGTATGATAACCGTAGCGCCCGCCATAACCGTGATCGCACAGATTCTCTTAAAATCGGTTCCTTCATGAAACATTGCTGCAATGCTAAAGACATAAAGCAGCTTCACAAACTCGGACGGTTGAAACGTAAACTTCCATATACTTAACCAGTTAGTAGCACCGTAATTGGTCGTACCTGCAAATAGAACAATGAGAAGCAATACGATACCTGCCACCCCATATAACCAGCCGAATTTATTTAGCCAGGATATCTTATTCACTACCTCCGGAACGATCAGACAAGTAGCAAAGGCAATGGTAACGATACCTGCCTGTTTCACTGCTTTATCAAAGGAAAGCCTTGCCAGTATGATAAATCCAATGGTTAACAGCATCAGCATATTGCGGATTAAAAGCTTTGACCATCTTTTATAAAATGCTCCGTATAAAGTCAATATTAGGATGAAGAGGAACACTTCCCCTCCATATAAGAGCAGTAATTTATCATTTTGAACCTGAAGATATAGAGTAAAATATCCGATAAAATGCAGGATAAAGATAATTCCCGTCATCATCCGATATGCCCTGTCCTGCTGCCATTTATTTTTATACCGGAGTACCTGAAAGCTGTAATACGTATAGACTCCCATTAAAAGTATCATGAGATATTTCGTTAACTCTATAGCTAGATTCATTGTCATCACCTGCCTATTCGATTCCTCGTTTAAAATGTCCTGCCGTATATTCCGCCATCTCCATATTAGGATCCGGCTTTCTGCCATATCGATACGTATTTATAAATGCGGTAAGTACCTGCTCGGTTTCCTTTGCTGTCTCAAAGGTAAAGTCAAGCCTAATATTTCTTGGATGAAGCTCCAATACCTCCGCTGCCTGTTTGATAAGCGACAGGCGCTGGCCGTTATAGATGGTGTTATAGCATCCGCCGCAATTCGTCTGTACATAAAACTTCTTACCGATCCGATCCAGCAGATAACCTGTGTTCCCGCTGCCATCCTTACACCGGCTGCATCCGGTCGTACTTTCATAGAGGCACTGCGCGGATACCATGAGCGGCTGATAGCCATATACAGTCATATCACATTCGGTTATACCAAGGGTTTTTAATTCCTTATAATTTAACTCTACTGGTGCAGTAAAATGGAAAATTCCTTTCTCCCTCCAGAACTGAAATGCCTCTTTGTTATATACATACATATTACCGTTCAGGATAATTTCCTTTGATACCCCTATATCCTTATATAACGACAGTAGTAATGCAGTTTCTTCAAAATTCTTAATAACGAAGCCGGTGATATCTTTCATCCCTATGATAGGAACTATTTCCCTCATTAGCTTTTCATATACAATGAGCCTGCAAATCTGGGGCAAAACAAGATAGAAGCTTTTTCCTGCATCTGCTGCCTGCCCGGCAAGATTAGGAAAGTCAGCTGCATCCATAGTATCATATGTCACATATAGGGAAGTAACTTCTGTGAATTTTAGAGCCGCTGCAAATTGCTCCTTTGTCTGAACTGTTACACACAAACCGGTTTTGCTATCGGGTGTGATTTGCTCATCCCATGCCCCAATCCGCTGCTTTTCATCCTTTAATCCTGTCTCAGATCTTCTGTAATGACCGGTCACTTTCTCCTGCAGTAATTGTATCGCATCCCTGCGGATCTCGTTCAGCCAGGCTACAGGGACAAAGACCGAATCATCCATCGCAACCTTAATATCTTCAAAATAATATGGAGTTTCCCCGGTCTTTTGAATCGGTGCAAGGAGTTTTTCCTTCGTCATTGGCTGTTTTTTTGCCTCCGGCACAATCTCATGGCGGGCGATTACCGAAAAATCACGGTAAGCTAGGGTAAGCGTAAGCTTCTCACCTAATTTCGCATGCAGGTATCCTTTGATTCCCTGCTTTTTGTTTTGACTGATATCGTCTGCGGTGATTCTTTCCAAAAGCCTGCTATTCTTCGTCCGATAAACCTTCGAACCGGATTTTGGTCTGGCTTTGCCGATATTTGTCATAAGAATCTCGCCTGCGGGGAGCGGACTCCTAACGGTAAATTCATATTCCTTTCGTTCCCCGTTCCGGATTTCCAAGACATCCTGTGCATGGATCTCTTCCCTTAAGGCAATGTCTGCCTGGCTGCTCCGAACTCTGGTTACCTCTCCGACATATACGCCGCTGTGGTTCGGTCTGGCAAGAGACATCATTTTCCTGCCATGATAGGAATTTCCATACCCTTCAGAAAATCCGCCCCGGTTATAGATATCCATCAGCGCCAGCATATCCTTATGAAACTCTTCCCCTTTTAGTATTTCCCGGTATTTTATTTTTCCTACTTCAAAATATAAATCGACATACTTTCTATAAATACCGGAAACCGCAGCAGCATATTCCGGACGTTTCATCCTGCCTTCAATCTTAAATGAATCTACGCCTGCTTCAATAAGCTCCGGAATTAATGCCAGGGTATTGATATCCTTCGGGCTGAGAAGATATTTTTCCTGCTCGGAGGAAAGCTGTTTTCCATCGGAGAAGAACTGATAGGTCATACGGCAGGGCTGTGCACATCTTCCGCGGTTACCGCTTCTCCCGCCGATGATACTGCTCATGAGGCATTGACCGGAGTAGCAATAGCAAAGTGCACCGTGGACAAAGGTCTCAATTTCCAAATCCGTATTGTCTCGGATCGCTCTGATTTCTTTGAGGGACAGCTCCCGGGAGGTAACGAGCCTGGCTACCCCATAGTCCTTTAGCAGATTCGCTCCCTGCGCCATGGTTAGTGTCATCTGCGTGCTGGCGTGAATCGGAAGGTCGGGATAATTTCGATGGATAAAATGCAGTACGCCGACGTCCTGAACGATTACCGCATCCAATCCCTGCAGATAGAATTTATCCAGGAAATAGAGAAGCTTCCCCGTTCGTTCCTCTTCCTTAACTAAGGTATTCACCGTAAGATAAATTTGTTTCCCGCGGATATGTGCTTCGTCAATGGCGCGAAGCAGTGTATTTTCATCTAAATTATCGGCATAGGCTCTCGCTCCAAAGCTGCTGCCTCCAATGTATACGGCATCGCAGCCGGCATTCATGGCAGCTATCATACTTTCATACGAACCTGCCGGTGCAAGTATTTCAATCTTCTTCTTCATTTTCACCTCATCATATCCTATATACAAACAACGAACGAATTGGCAAGGCGAATTGTCTTGTCAATTTGCTTGTCATGAATTAAAAAACTGCCCCAAACCAACAGATGCATCTTACATGCATTACGAATTCGGGACAGCATATGTTAACAATTTAAAAGAAACCAAAAGTTCGTTTACCGGTTTCTTTCTGCTTCATTTAATTCCGTTTCCAATCGGACAACCTTTTTCTGAGTCTCATTGAGTTCTTTTTTCAACTCTTCGATTTCCTTTTGAGCAGAATCTAATTTCGTCTGAGCGGAAATCAATTCATGCTTTAAATCAAAAATCTCTTTCCCTCTTGACTCATTATCTGCCTCAATTTCCTTGATTTTGTCCTTGGCTTTATAATAGTCATCCGCAATATTTATCTGAATTAGTATATTTCTCAATTCAGAATCCAAAAACTTATATGCATCCCTGTTACGAAATTCATTATGCTTACTATTAATATAGGAGGCTACCTTCTGAAGATACTCCTCGCTCTCGTATCCGCTAAGTGTATATCTTTTATTATTAATAATCACCTCGGTATCGTGATATTTATTCATAACCTTGCCCCCTATTGCTCCAATAACAGTAAAATGCAATCACATATAATATTACTATTATAACTTATGTTAGAAAGTTATACAAGCTGTCTTTCAAAAATTCTACTCCCTGCAAAGCCCCAAATGACCGTATGCCAGATCTGACGCCACTCTTCCCCGCGGTGTCCGCAAAATCAGTCCGTTTTGAACCAGATACGGTTCATAGACCTCTTCTACCGTACCGACATCCTCCCCGATGGTTGTGGCAATTGCTTCAATCCCGACCGGTCCTCCGTTAAATCTCTCAATCATTGTTGTAAGAATTTCGCGGTCAATGTGATCCAATCCAAGCCGGTCCACCTCCAACAGGTCTAAGGCAAATTGAGCTACTTCCTTTGTTATCCTGCCATCATATTTTACTTGTGCAAAATCCCTTACCCGCCGTAATAGTCGGTTGGCAAGACGCGGCGTTCCCCTGGATCTGCGTGCCATTTCTTCGGCACCTTCTTTATCGATCTCCACTTGGAACACCTCGGCGGAACGAAGGATGATTTTTTTCAGATCTGCCACGGAGTAGAACTCCAGATGGCTGACTACTCCAAACCGGTCCCTTAGCGGCGGAGTCAGCATCCCGGCTCTTGTTGTAGCGCCGACCAGAGTAAACCTCGGGAGATCTAGACGGATCGATTTGGCAGTTGCTCCCTTCCCGATAACAATGTCGATTGCATAGTCCTCCATGGCGGGATAAAGCAGTTCCTCCACCTGCCGGTTCAGTCGATGGATCTCATCCACGAAAAGGACATCCCCTTCCTGCAGGTTATTCAAAATCGCCGCCATTTCTCCGGGTTTTTCAATTGCCGGTCCGGACGTAATCTTAATGTTAACTCCCATTTCATTGGCAATGATCCCTGCCAGGGTCGTCTTACCGAGTCCGGGCGGTCCAAAGAAGAGAACATGATCCAGGGATTCCTTACGCTGCTTCGCAGCTTCAATATAAACCTTCAGATTATTTTTTACTTTATTCTGACCGATATAATCTTCCAGCATCTGCGGACGTAAGGTGTTTTCTATCCCTTTGTCTTCCTCTATTAAATCCGTTGTTATCATTCGCTTTGCCATTTTATTCTCCATATTCTAAAACTATGTACGATCCATTAACTCCAAATTTTGATTTGATAATCAAAAGCCTTCCTAACAAATAGCCTTCGTCAATTTGCACCGACTAAGGTAAAACCTAGGTAATAGGAAGCAATATTTTAATTCGCAGCTGTTTGAAGTCGTTGGTACTTAGATCGCGTATTTTACGGTCTTACGTACCATTACGTACTTCACGTTTTGTGCAATGCTTTGGGGGACATGTGCTGCGAATGAAATATGTCTCCTATTACTTCTCTATGTATAAATTGTGCAAATGGATGAAGTTAATAATACAAATCGGCTTTTGATACTCAAATCAATGATATCGTTACATTTCTTAGTACCTATAATTTCTTTAAGCACATCTTTAAAATGTCCTCAGCGGTCATATCTTCCGCAATTTCAATCTGGTTAACCAGCTTTAAGCTATCCGCCGCAGAATATCCCAAAACCGTAAGTGCCTGAACGGCTTCTTCTTTCTTCCCGGCACTCCCGCTTATCCCGGCTGCTCCGGATTGATTCTGCAGCCTTTGTTCAAAGACCGTTTCCAGTTTAAATTTATCTTTTAATTCAAGGATCATTTTGCTGGCTGTCTTTTTGCCAACCCCGGGCGCTTTCGATATAGTCTTGATATCCTCTGCCAAGACAGCAAAACGCAGCTCATCCGCAGAGATCCCCGAGAGTATCCCCAATGCGCCCTTTGGGCCTATCCCGTTCACGGTAATCAACAGCTTAAATATCTCTAAGTCATCCTTCGTCAAAAAGCCAAAGAGACCGATCACATCCTCTCTTACATGCAGATAAGTATAAAGCTTAATCGAACTGCCTACGGAGGGAAGCTCATAAATCGCGGAAGTTGGAAGCGATACCTCATAACCGATATTACCAACCTCGACGACTACGTAATTTTCTTTAATCTCCGCCAGCTCTCCCTTTAAATAGCTAATCATTTATAGCCTCATTTCCTATATTATTTGCAGGATTTGCGTATTAAAAGACTTCCTAACAATATGCAAATCATTTGTAGTTAATTGCAAAACTCTCTTCAAAGTACAGCAGCTGCAATACCAGAGTTATACCATGATTCCATTTCTGACGGATGCAGCTTAATCATCTAGCCTCTCAAAATATCCTCTGGAGATATTAAGCCTGCCTTCTTTTAAATACTTTAACACCTCATAAGCTGTAATTCCCAATGCCTCCGATATCTGAAGCGCATTACTGTTTGGATATTCCTTCAAATAGGATTCAATATCATCAAAATGATTCTGATCCAGTTGTCTGCAATCCTGACAGGTCATTGTTCGAAATTTTGATTTGAATACTTTAAAGCAATGCTTACATACATTGGTATACATCGGCAGCTCCTTTCCTACATCAGGGTGGAGAATAGATTTAAAACCATCTGATATATCTTCATCCAAAGCGGTCTGTTCTTCCATTCCTCATAAGTTACCTCGCGACACTGTTCCATCGTTTTCACAAGATCCTGACAGATGATATCGACAAAGTCACGATTGCAGACCCATACCCCACATTCGTAATGCAGATGGAAGCTGCGGTAATCCATATTAATCGTGCCGATGATTCCTGCATCCTCTGTAATAATCGTCTTGGCATGAATAAATCCAGGCGTATATTCAAATATTCTTACTCCGCCAGCAAGCAGACGGCCGTAATTGTACTCCGTAAGCAGCTTTACATTCTTCTTATCCGGAATATACGGGGTAATGATTCGTACGTCGATTCCGCTTCTTGCTGCAGTAATCAGAGCCTCACGCATATCATCTTCAATTATAAGATAAGGTGTCGTGATATACAATCTCTTCTTAGCATAATAAATCATCTGCTTGTAGATGCTTTCAATCGGATTCTTTGGATTGTTTGCCGGTCCATCGGAAATCACCTGGCAGAATACATCATTTTCTTCAAACGGTCGGGTCGGACGATAGCGGTCATAATCGACTATCTCACCATCGGAGCTAACCTCCCACATCTGAAGGAAGGTTACCGTCAGCCCCCAGACAGCATCTCCTTCCACCTTTATCGCATTATCCTTCCATACGCCAAATCGTTGGATAATATTCACGTATTCATCTGCCAGATTCATCCCGCCGGTAAATCCGACATTTCCGTCAATTACAATAATTTTCTGATGAGAACGATAGTTCATATATAATTTATCGGTATATTTGTGGATTGGATTAAATACCCGAACCTCCATTCCCTCATTTTCCAGATCTCTTTTAAAATTCTTGGGGGTACGAAGGATTGCTCCAAAATCATCATATAGAAACATTACCTTAACCCCTTGCTTTATCTTCTTAAGAAGGAGTTCGTGAAGCCTGTCCCAAAGGGCTCCCTCCCCGACGATAAAGAAGTTGATCAGGACAAATTTCTGCGCCTTGTCAATCTCTTCAAAGATCGCATCAAAAGTATCCTCTCCCATAGGATAATAGGATACCTGATTATTCTTATACAGCGGGAATCCATTTGTCTCCAGGTATCTGGTCATTCTGCTTTTCGTTGGATATTTCTCCATGAAGCATTGGATCGTCTCCGGATTATATTCGTAATGGCTTAAACCGTTCTGTAATTTACTAATTACTCGTTTCTCAATTCTTCTCCCACGCCGGTTTCCCCAGAGCATGAACATAATATGCCCCGTAATCGGGAATGCCGCAATAATGCAGATCCAGCTTATTTTATAGGAGGTATTCCGGTTATCGTTGACAAGACCTATAATGATAATAATACTCAGTACCTGAATAAAGGAATAAATATATACGGTAAAGCCTCTTAGCTTAAAGGAAAGATACAGAATCATAGCAAACTGCGCCAAAACCAGGAGTCCAACAATTGCCGCACGCAAAAACCCGCTTACATAGCTTTGAATCCTACCGGTAACTTCTACCTTAAGGTCTTTTATTTCCTTATTCAATGTCCGTACTCCCTTCCCCATAATCTTTTCCTTGATATCCTTCAGAGCAGCTTCACGATTTCCTACTTTCAGAGAAGGGAAAGCCTTGATCAATCGGATATGCATTTTTTTGGCTTTCAGTTCTTGATAACGATGAAGGAATTCTCCCATTCTCGCTTCTAATTCCGGCTTACGAGCCTGGTATACCCTGGAATGGTGTACCCTTACATCCAGAATTTCCTTCACCTCGGTAAACATTCCGGTAAGCCGGAGTCCGCTAAGCTTCTTCTTCCATCCTTCCTTCGTTTCAAACAATCTCATTGATACAAGATATTCCTGCATATCCTGTCGGAGCTTCTGTGCTTTCGCAAGCAGCTGGTCGAATTTAACGGTGTAAACAATCGTAACAATAATATCTGTAAGAAAGACAGGAATTATCACATAACCTGCAATTTCCCCTAGCTCTCTCGGAATTTTCAGGATGATATAATTGATTCCCGGCTGGATAACATTTAGCAGAAGAATTGCCATCGTCCCCCAGAGAAGAGAGGCTTCCAGGCAGATCCTTCCATTCAGATGAAAACGATAATGCGTATAATCCCACCACCGCATATGAAAAATCTTTTCCATAACCAGCGAGGTTATATACTCCAGTACGGTAGCAAGAAGCGCTCCTCCGAAGAATACCAGTAGCCATTCTGCACGATAATTCCAAAAAACGAGATAGATAATCAGTGCCCCGCCGCCGTAGATCGGGAGTACTGGTCCATTTAAGAACCCCCGGTTTACCCATGATTTCTTTCGGATCGATACGAAGCAGCTTTCATAGATCCATCCGATAATACCGTAGAGAAAAAAAATATAAAATAATTGATAAAATTCGTTCTTAAATAAAATTACTTTCCACATAATATCCTGTCCCCTTTAGCGTTACTCCATAGTGAATATTCTATCATATCGAGTCGGATTGTCAAAGCTAACTTACGAATGTAATAGTTTCTTAAAATATTGATTTGAGTGTCAAAAGCCGATTTTTAAAACTCGCTTCGTCAATTTGCACAATTTATGTGTTGACAAGTAATAGCAAACATATTTCATTCGCAACCCGTGTTTTCCAAACTATTGTAAAAAACGCAATACTTGGATTGATGTACGTAATGGTACATAAGACCACAAAATACGTGGTCTAAATACCAACGACTTCAAACAGCTGCGAATTAAAATATTGCTTCCTATTACTTCGGGTGTTTCCTTGATTTGTGCAAACTGATGAAATCTAGAAGGGTTTTTGATTCTCAAATCATATATGCGTATTTAGTAGTGGAGGATTTCTTAATGGAAGAAGTGATACTATATCAAAAGCGAAACAAATTAGTTAAATTTTTAATTGTCGGTCTTTACACCCTCTTATTATGGCTTCTTTTTCTCGGGCTTGGAATTTATAACCAGAATATTCTGCTCCTTATATTTGTAGCAATTGGGATCCTTATTACATTATATTGCTATTCTATTCTCATCTGTCATTTTATAAAGCCGAAAGCAATTTTAACGATCAATGAGAATGGTATTATTGAAAATTCAACGATACCTTCGATTGGGAAAATTTCCTGGGAGGAAATTGACCGGATCTATACTGCTAAGGCATTCAAGAAAACCTCCATCTATATCAAACTGAAGGATGATCGTCTGCTGTATTCCAGATTTCCAAAATGGAAAGCTCTTTTTATCAAATGGAATACGCCAAAGGCTGTCGATCCAATTGTAGTCAATTTGCAGACAACCGATGCAGGGATCGATGAGGTTCTTGGTTTACTTAATCGTGGGCTAAAACATTATCGGGAGGACAGGCAGCCGGAATAAATTAGCTGGCAGTATGTTTTAAATTATAACTACAATGCGCTTAAAAGCTGCGCAGGAAATATTGAGGTAATGTCAAAAAACAAAAATACATTATTTTTTCACATGAAAGCTTGCGTCGCGTGGCTCCACAAACTTTATTATGCCTTAAAAGCTGCGCAGGAAATGGAGGTAATGTGAAAAAACAAAAATACATTATTTTTTCACATGAAAGTCTGCGTCGCGTGGCTCCACAAACTTTATTATGCGCTTAAAAAGCCGCGCAGGAAAGGGGAATATTATGAAATCAGATATTCAAATTGCACAGGATGCGAAACTTATGCCGATTCAGGAGGTAGCTAAGCAGCTTGATATTGAAGAGGACGACTTAGAGTTCTACGGAAAATATAAGGCGAAGCTTTCCGATGAATTATGGGAAAAGGTGAAAAACAATCCGGATGGGAAATTAGTGTTAGTCACAGCAATCAACCCGACTCCGGCAGGAGAGGGGAAGACGACAACAACCGTTGGTCTGGGACAGGCTCTGGGTCAAATGGATGTTAAATCATTGATCGCTCTGCGTGAGCCATCTCTTGGACCATGCTTTGGTATTAAGGGAGGAGCTGCCGGCGGTGGCTATGCGCAAGTGGTTCCGATGGATGATTTGAATCTGCATTTTACCGGAGATTTTCATGCGATCACTTCTGCCAATAATCTGCTTGCCGCTATGCTGGATAATCATATGCAGCAGGGCAATGCTTTAAATATTGATCCAAACCAGATTGTCTGGAAACGCTGTGAGGATATGAATGACAGAGTCCTTCGCAACATTGTTGTTGGTCTGGGAAGAAAAACAGATGGTGTCGTTCGTGAGGATCATTTTATTATAACCGTTGCATCTGAAATTATGGCGGTATTATGCCTGGCGGAAAATATGCAGGATTTAAAAGATCGTCTGGGACGTATCGTAGTGGCTTATACCTATGAAGGGAAGCAGGTTTTAGCGAAGGAATTAAAAGCGGTTGGTGCTATGGCGGCACTTTTAAAGGATGCCTTAAAGCCGAATCTCATTCAAACCCTGGAGAATACTCCGGCGATCGTTCATGGCGGTCCGTTTGCGAATATTGCTCATGGATGTAACAGCGTAAGAGCAACGAAGACTGCCTTAAAGCTTGCCGATGTGGTAGTAACGGAGGCAGGTTTTGGTGCGGATCTTGGCGCTGAAAAGTTCCTGGATATCAAATGCCGAATGGCTGGTTTAAAACCGGATGCCATTGTACTCGTAGCAACGGTTCGTGCATTAAAATATAACGGAGGAGTTCCTAAGACGGATCTGTCTGTTGAAAATCTGGATGCTCTGAAAAAGGGTATTGTAAATTTGGAAAAGCATATTGAAAATCTCCACAAATTTGGTATTCCGGTTGTTGTAAGTCTGAATCGTTTTGTAACAGATACGAATGCAGAGCTTGGCTTTGTGAAGGAATTCTGTGAAAGCCGCAACTGCGAATTCTCTCTCTGTGAAGTATGGGAAAAGGGAGGGGAAGGCGGTCTGGACCTCGCACAGAAGGTCTTAAATACGATGGAGACGAAGGAGAGCCATTACAAACCAATCTATGAACTGAACCTTTCCATTAAGGAAAAAATAGAGACCATAGCGAAGGAAATCTATGGTGCAGATGGAGTGACCTATGATCCTGCTGCAGAGAAAGCAATCAAAACGATTGAAGCAAACGGATATCGGGAGCTTCCTGTCTGCATGGCGAAGAATCAATATTCTTTGTCCGATGATGCTTCTAAGCTGGGCAGACCAACCGGCTTTACCGTAAATATCCGAGAGGTCTATGTCTCTGCCGGAGCCGGCTTTGTTGTTGCAATAACGGGAACCGTCATGACTATGCCGGGTCTTCCGAAAGTACCGGCAGCCGAAGGAATCGATGTAGATGAGAACGGGAAGATAACCGGGCTGTTCTAATCTACCTAATATAATTTGATTAGGTAATGATAATATCAATCCGATATCAGGTTAAATTAAGCAGATCATCAATCTAATTTGAATGCACCGCATGAAATGATTGTCCATTCACAATAATACAACTGTACCGATAAAAATAGTGCAATAAAATAAGCAAATATCGGTACAGTTTTTCTTTACCTATTTTAAAGCAGGCGGTACTATTGCAACATGATATCGAAATCCGCTTTTACAATATCATATTTCAATATGTTAGCATCTTCTTTGATTTTAGACAAAATTATTTTTTTGTACTTTCGTAATAGGATTCTCTTATTAATTAAGTGAATGTCATTAATTCCATAGTTCATATTCAAGGTGTATAGTATATTTTTTTCCTCCTGATTTTTATAAGTAATATTACATTCGCATACAAAAGTGTAGCGAAACGGATAAATATCTTCCATAAAAATGATCCCTTCAAATCCATATGTAAGATTATACCTATATTATGCTTAATTACAGCATTTGTGTATCAGCGGTAAGATACCACTTATCACCAACCGCCTAAGGTAATGATAGAAGGGGAGCTGTTGCCGTTTCTATATTAATACAAGAAGATCTTTGAGAGCTTACTGTAGTACACGGTTTGAACGATAAGTGGATGGTTTTTTCGTTCAACTCTGTGTGTGAAGTAAGATCACAGACCCCCTTGTATTAGAGCACCGAAAGAGACATAAGATAACTATCCAAATCAACAATATCAACAATTTGCAACGTTCAATTGTTTTGAACTACCCCGTTATCATGATATTATCGGGCATTGTACAAGGCATATTTCTTCGGTGAAACACCGACTGCCTTGGTAAAGGCTTTTAAAAAGTTGCTGTAATCCCGAAAGCCACATTTCTCACAAACTTCGTTCACATACATTCCCTCGGAAAGCAGAGATTTTGCAATACTGATCCTTCGGGCGGTCAGATATTTATTAATGGTGGTCCCGGTAGCCAGCTTAAAAATACGGCAGATGTAAGATTTGCTTAAGTAAAATTGATTTGCCAAATGATCGATCGTAATCGGGCTGGCAATGTTCTGATTGATATATTCCAGGATTTCATTGACCTGCTCATCATATTGATAGCTGATATTCACCTGTTCATCCTTTGCTTTGACCTGGGAGAAGAACGCCTTATTTAAAAAAACCATAAATTCAGTAAAGACAGCGCGTTCCATAACATCCTCCGCATAGCCGGAGAGGCTGGTTAGCTTATGGATATAGTACATAAACCGCTGCTGCTGATCCTTATCAAGTGAGATACGATGGGAGAAGCCCGGATTTCGGTATTGAAAGCAGT
Source organism: Lachnospiraceae bacterium (assembly GCA_015057615.1). Taxonomy (GTDB): domain Bacteria; phylum Bacillota; class Clostridia; order Lachnospirales; family Lachnospiraceae; genus Mobilitalea. The sequence continues at coordinate 72,126 of SVEA01000213.1, forward strand.
AATCCATTGCGGTATTTGGCGTGGATAGCTGCTTTAAGAAATCCGGATGAATGGATAATACGATTCGGTCAAGCTCTCCCTGCTCAATCTGCGTCAAATGATGGCTTTCATACTGATTAATAAAGAACAAATCACCGGGTTCAATCCCATAGGATTTATTATCAATCAAAAACTGCTTTCCGCCGGAGATCGAGTAATAAACTTCATAGCAGTCATGGATATGAATATTCATCGTTTTCTCCTCAAAGTATAAATGCGCGATTGCAAAATACTTCTGCGCAATACATGCATCGATAGCTGCTTTACAAGAATGGAATTCTTTCATTTCTTTCACCTCATTTCTTTGTGGATTTTTTCGATTGCTCTGATTTCTTGCATTAATTATAGCAACAAAATTCAATATTTGCAATATTTACAAGAACATATGACATGAAATAGGAAATAGGATATGGTAGTATATAGATACGGAATATTTTAGTAACTTTAAAACGATCGCGAGAATTTTACAATTACCAAAAATCGATATAGGAAAGAAAGGAAGGATACTATTATGGAATTAAGAACAGCTTCATCACCAAGCGATGTAAAACATTATACGACCGACCGGCTTCGCGAGGAGTTTTTGGTACAGAATTTATTTGCAGCAGGAGAGGTTAAGACTGTATATAGCCATATTGACCGTATCATTATTGGTGGCACAGTACCGGTAAAACCGCTTACCTTAAAGGCGGGCGAAGAAATCCGGGCAGAGTATTTCCTACAGAGAAGAGAGATGGGGATCATCAATATCGGCGGAAAGGGTACGGTAACGGTTGACGGAACGGTCTATGAACTGGAATACAAGGATGGCTTGTATATCGGCGTGGGCGCTAAGGATATCGTATTTGCCAGTGTCGATGAAAAGGATCCTGCGCTATTCTATTTTAATAGCGCACCGGCACATAAAACCTATCCCACTGTACTTATAAAACCGGAAAATTGTGTTCAGGTTGAACTTGGCTCCTTAGAGGAATCCAATCACCGTGTTATTACCAAATACATCCTTCCAGGACAGGTGGAAAGCTGCCAGCTGGTTATGGGAATGACGAAGTTAAAACCGGGCAGTGTTTGGAATACCATGCCATGCCATACCCATGATAGAAGAATGGAGGTTTATCTATACTTTGAGATGCCGGAGGATGCACTTGTATTCCATTACATGGGAGAGCCTACCGAGACAAGACATCTTGTTATGAGAAACCGTGATGTTGTTATCTGCCCAAGCTGGTCCATCCATGCAGGCTCTGGTACCCAGGCTTATACCTTTATCTGGGGTATGGTAGGAGAGAACCAGGACTTTGATGACATGGATCATGTGGCAATGAAGAATCTTCGATAAATTCACAGAGCGTAAGTAATAGGATTACAGAAATGAGGTAAACGATGGAGAATATTATGAAAACATTTTCCCTTGAGGGGAAGATAGCCCTGATCACCGGTGCCTCCTATGGAATCGGATTTGCAATTGCAACGGCATATGCACAAGCTGGGGCAACGATCTGTTTTAATGACATTAACCAGGAGCTGGTGGACAAAGGGCTGAAAGCATATGAGGAAATCGGAATTAAAGCGCATGGTTATGTGTGCGATGTTACGGATGAACCGAAGGTACAGGAATTAGTAGCAAGGATTGAAAAGGAAGTGGGAGTCATTGATATTCTTGTTAATAATGCTGGAATTATTAAACGGATTCCGATGATAGAAATGAGTGCGGAGGACTTTAGAAAGGTGATTGATGTGGACCTGAACGCACCTTTCATCGTTTCGAAAGCAGTGCTTCCTAATATGATCAAGAAAGGTCATGGAAAGATCATTAACATCTGCTCCATGATGAGTGAGCTTGGACGGGAGACCGTTTCCGCCTATGCTGCTGCAAAGGGTGGGCTGAAGATGCTGACTAGAAATATTGCTTCCGAGTACGGCGAGTATAATATTCAGTGCAACGGTATCGGGCCCGGCTATATTGCGACACCGCAGACGGCTCCGCTTCGCGTGCCTGGGAATCCGTTCAATGATTTTATTATTTCAAAGACACCTGCAGCAAGATGGGGGTCAACAAAAGACCTTATGGGACCAGCCGTGTTCCTGGCATCCGATGCTTCCGACTTTGTAAATGGTCATGTCCTGTATGTTGACGGTGGTATTCTTGCTTACATTGGAAAGCAGCCGTAATTTGCGACAACTTTAATAAATGCTTCGGTCAAAAAGAGATAAAATAAAGAAATAAACGAACATTTTCCTAACTAGGCGGACCCGGAAGGCGGATCTGCTGATTGAGAAGAACAGAAGTTACTGTTCACACATGGGCAAAGTCTATCATATGATTTCGACAAATGATATCCGATAAGGAGTATTTGCATTCGTTGGTACTTTGGCTCCGTA
>SVEA01000024.1 GCA_015057615.1 Lachnospiraceae bacterium
CATTTCGATAAAGGAGGAAAAGCAATGAGAAAGTTATTAAGTTGTTTGTTAGTATTATTGTTTTTTGTGAGTACAACAAATGGTGTTAATATCCAAGCGGCGGATATTAGCAGTAACCCTTCGGTTGGGAATATTAATGAATTACAGGAGATGAACATTAATAATATGTCAGATTCTGAATTCGATAACTTTTTAATGAATTATATTAAAGAGAACAAGATGAACGGTGTATCTTTTGATAAAATAAAAGATAGTTTAAGTTCAATCGGTGTTTCAGTAAGTGAAAAAGATATGAGTCAAAAAAATACTAGAAGTGTTAGATATTGCGGAATATCAGCATTAGATAGCTTTTATGTATATTCCGCACATAGAGGACAAGATTCTTATTATAGATTGTACGCGGCTTTATCATTTAATTCCACTGAGACACAACGTGGTTCATATGATGTAGTAAGCCTTGAATGGGATCCAGATTATGGTAAGTATTATTCAAATAATACTGATACGGTTAATGGTATGTCTACAATGGATGGATCCAATAGATCAAATGGAATTTATTTATTCAATTTCAATGATTTAATGTTTCAGGCTGGTAATAGTACATGGGCAGCAGTTTATGTAACGCCTAAACGATCCGGTACATTAGAATACGGTAGTAAATATGTACATACTTATGAAAAAACTAATATTTCTTGGACTATAGGACAAAATATTTCATATCAATCAGGCGGAAATACTGGAGGGTATACATATAGTATTTCAGGAACACCGGCTTCATATTCATGGTCGACTTATACAGATAATGCACTTACTTATTAATCTATATACGGTTTGTATATCTTTATAATACTTAAGCATCGCTTATGATTTTAAGCATATAACAATAAGCGATGCTGGTGTTATATATAAGTGTGGACATGAAAAGTTTAACACGGTAAAATGAATATAAGAAAGGTGTGTTAAACATGTCCAAGAATGGCATCCGATACTCGGATGAATTTAAACAACAGATTGTAGATCTGTATAACTCTGGCCAGTCTGTAATAGAACTGAGCCGAGGGTATGGCGTAACAACGGTAATTATTTATAATTGGATTAGACAGCATTCTCCCGTAAAGAAAGCTGATAATAAAGAAATTACAGCTAAGGAGTATCAAGCTATGCAAAACGTATGGCTGAGCTTGAAATGGAAAATGAGATATTAAAAAAACTACTAACCACTTTAGTGGCTATCCATATCTCGCAAGAAAACGATAAATGAATATCGTTGCATTTATCGAAAAACACAAGTCAAATATAATGTCAAACTTATATGCCAAGCCTTAAAGTTCCCCAGGAGTACTGGACTTGTGTCTAAACTATTGACACAAGTTCCAGTGCTTATGTATTTTATTGTATATGATTTAATCAAGTAATCGGGCTTGGCGTTTCACAATCGCCTAATCAAAAATAATTTGGAGAGTGAATAAATTGAAGAAATTTAATACTACTGCTATTTTAGTCATATTATTACTATTATGTACGGTTTATATAATGTACGGAATTTTAACATCTAATAAAAAAAATGATCCGCCCAAAATTGATATGACATTGAAAGTATCTTATCTAACGGATGACGAGTATAGCACAGTAGGAACTGTAGAGCTTGAGAATCCCCAAAAAGATGATTTCCGTATAATAGACTTTACTTTAAATGTCTCACATTCTGATAAAATAGACTATAGAAAAATTATTGTGCCAAATTTGGAAGAAATTGCCAATTCCTATGATATTAAAAGATACTGGACTGGAAATTCCTTTCGTCAAGACAATGCTAGCGAAAATTTTGCAACCTATACATATAATTTTGTATTTTATTCGAAAGGACTAAACGACCAGCAAATTAAAGATATATTTAGTAAGGGTAATATTACGCTTTCATTTGCTAATAATTTTATCGAAGATGAGCTAAATCTAGGAAATTATATGCAATTTGAATGATCACCGGATAATCCAGGTAGCCCTTAACATCTCATACGTTACGGTTCACACATGGGCAAAGTCTATCATATGATTTCGACAAATGATATCCGATCAGGAGTATTTGCATTCGTTGGTACTTTGGCTCCGTATCTTGGAGCCTTATGTACCGCTACGTAATGAATCTTAAGCGAAAGCGTCTCCGATTCGGATACATTTGACGAAATCATAACTTGGTATACATGGTGGGCGTGAACAGTAACTCTCCTGCCTTAAAACTGTCATGTCAAGCTAAAAATCGCTTGACGACAGACCGTTTATTGATTAGAATAGAAGGCAGATAATATCAAAGAGATAGTATCAATGAAAGGATAACAAGATGACCAATATACTTAAATGGACAAAATTAGAATCTATTATGACAGCGTTTTTTCCGATCAACGGGATTAGTGCGTCCAAATTTAATAGATTTCATCAGCCATATAAGTATTTTGGAGAATTCATGTTCGATTCCGGCAACGGATAACTAGAGGCGGATAACGAATAGCGAACAAAATGATATCAGTGAATCGGTATACCAATATATATTTTCACAAGGAATCCCAAGGCTTATGGCTTTGGGATTTTTTGCGTTTACACTCATATCAATTATTCGGTATCGAAGAAAGAGAGGACTAAGGTTGAAAGAATTTCATTCTTTCAACCGGAGATTTGTGCTACGCACAAAGTCTCCATACTTTGAAAGGAGCATGATTATAAAAATGATAGAATTAAGTGTTCATAATATAACTAAATTTTACGGTGCAAATAAAATATTTGAAAACATTTCCTTCGAAGTAAAGACGGGGGAAAGGATCGGTTTTATCGGACAAAATGGCTGCGGTAAAACAACAATGATGAAGATTATTATGGAATTGGAGGATTACCAGACTGGAGATATCAGCATTCGTAAGGATGCGAAGGTGGGTTATCTCAACCAAATACCTGATTTTCCGGAGGATACTACGGCAAATGATGTGATTCATATGGCTTTTGAAGAGGTTTATCATACGAAAAAGCAAATGAAGCAGTTGGAGGAGCAGTTCAAACAGTTGGAGGGGAATGCCTTGGAGAAGGCTCTGAACAATTATGGCAGATTGACGGAGCAGTTTGAAATCATGGGTGGCTATGAGATCGAAACTCGGATCAGTAAAGTGGCAAACGGACTTAAAATCTCAGATGCTATGCAGAACATGCTCTTTTCAAAGCTTAGCGGAGGGGAAAAGACGCGGGTGATACTTGCTAAAATACTTCTGGAAGAGCCGGACATCCTGCTTTTAGACGAACCGACGAACCATTTGGATCTAGATTCCATTGAGTGGCTGGAGGAATTTCTAAAAGACTATCACGGGTCGGTACTGGTTATTTCCCATGACCGATATTTTCTTGATAGTGTTGTCAATAAGATTATTGAATTGGAATTTGATAGGGCGGAAACTTATACAAGCAATTATAGCTTCTATGTGGTTGAGAAGGAACGAAGATTTTTGATAGCGTACAAAAATTATCAAAACCAGCAAAAGAAAATCGAGCAGATGGAGAGGCAGATCGAGCGGTATCGTATCTGGGGCGAGATGCGTGACAGCGATAAAATGTTTAAAAGAGCCAAGGAGCTGGAGAAGCGGCTGGATAAAATGGATGTGCTTGACCGACCCGTTCTGCATAAAAGGAAGATTCGCCTGAATAAGAATCAGATTACCAGAACCGGCAATACCGTTCTGGATATCAAAGATCTGAAAAAGAGCTTTGGTGACAAGAGGCTCTTAGAGGATGTGAATGTTACGATAACCTATCAGGACAGTGCCTGTATTATCGGGAAAAACGGCTGCGGTAAAACGACTCTGCTTAAAATGATTCTGGGGGAAATACAATCGGACGGGGGCTTAATCAAAATCGGCTCTCAGGTTAAAATCGGGTACCTGCCTCAAAATGTAGTTTATGAAGACAAAGAGAAAACGGTATTGGAATACTTTACAGAAAGGCATAGCTTAACGACCGGAGAGGCAAGGTCACAGCTTGCTAAGGTATTATTTCTTAAGGAGGATGTGAATAAGAAAATTCGGTTTTTATCCGGGGGAGAGAAAAGCAGGCTAAGGCTGTGTTCCTTGACTTTTGATCATGTGAATTTTATGATTTTAGATGAGCCGACCAACCATCTTGATATCGAATCTAGGGAAGTGCTCGAGGAAATGCTGTGTGCATTTGAAGGAACCTTGCTCTTTGTATCGCACGACCGTTATTTTATTAATAAGGTGGCAGACCGAATCATTTCTCTTGATAATTACAGTGCCAGGGTATACAACGGCGATTATACATACTATCTTGAGGAATATAGGAAGGAGCAGGAGAAGCTCGCGGAAATGTCTGTGAAAGAGGAAAAAAGCCAACAAAAAAAGCAGGAAAAGAAACCAGCGGTGACGAAAGCATCTGAGAAGCCGGTTCATTCGGCAAACCGGCAAAAGAAGATCGAACAGGCAGAGAGGGAGATTGAAGAAATGGAATCAAAGATAAAGGAACTGGAGCAGATCATGAGTATGCACAGCACAGACGCAGATCGGCTCGGAGAAATCTTTGAAGAAAAGGAGAGATTAGATAAGGAGCTGGAGACGGCTTATCAGGCCTGGGAAGCTTTATTAAATTAGGCAGGGGTCTTCTTTGCCGGCAGCGGCGGTTCTTGTTAAGTCCGATGTAATAAAGAATTAATAATAAAGAAGTGGTAAAGTTTTTGTCTAACCTTTATAATTGATTTAAGTAAAACTAACTTCATCAATTGATGTATTGATAAGTAATATGAAACAAATTTCATGCGCAACACATTGCTCCCAAAGCACTGCAAAAAACGCAGTACTTGGATTGAAGTACGTAATGGTACGTAAGACCATAAAATACGTGGGTCTAAGTACAACGACTTCAAACAGTTGCGCATTAAAATATTGTTTCGTATTACTTAAGTATTCCATTGATTTGTGCAAATGACGAATCTGATTTGTTAGGATAGCTTTTGATACTCAAATCATAATTATAAGTACGATATACTTTGGAATCCAGTTATTGTAGCTTAAATAGGGAACAATAACATATAAGGGAATCACAATTAGTGTAATTGATTTCGCTCCCAGAGTTTGTGTCTGTGCGGCATCCACAAACTCCATGCTATGCAGAAAGCCGCGCAGAAATGAGGATAGCAGTGAAAAGAAAAATATTATTACCGATGCTGTATGTATCAATGATTGCCTTTGTGGTCGGCTGTTCCGTCGATAAGCAAAAGGGAAGCAGGGATGCAGGCTCGGCAGATACGACCATAAATCAAGAAGAGTATGAGGCGGTAGAGATACCGTTAGACACGAATAAGGAACTGCAATCCGATACGGAGACGGAGCAGCAGGTATTTCTTCCTGCTTATCAGATGGTTAACGGAGCAAAGCGCTATGGATTTATTGATACGGCCGGGGAATTTGTAGTAGAGCCGGCATATACTTCTGTTAAGGATTTTTCGGATGAGCGCGCAGTGGTAAGGGATATGGAGCAGACACTGGTGATTGATACCGAAGGAAATGTTGTATTTCGAAGTGCGTTTGATATTGAACCGTTTCATAACGGTGCCGCAATTGTTTCGCAAATCGTCGAGGATAAGTATGTAAAAGGTTTTATTAATACCGAGGGAGATATGATTCTTCCTCCCGTTTATGAGAAAGCAGATAGTTTTAACGAGGATGGCTTTGCGCTGGTATCTCCCGAAAAGGGGATTTATGAGAAGATCGATAAGAGCGGAAAAGTACAGGAAAGCTATAAGCTGGAAGAACAATATAGCCATGTTGTTGAATTCAAGGACGGGTATATTATTTATTCGGATTTCGACAGCATGAATATCGGCGTAGTGGATTATAAAGGAAATCAAATTATCGAGCCGGATTACAGTGGAATTAAATACCTGGGAGATGATTTATTTGCAGTCTATGCATTGACGGATGAACCATTTGTCCCGGAGTATGCCAGACCGGCTGCGTTATTTAATAGCCACGGGGAGCAATTAACCGAATTCCGGTATTATGACATCACGGAATTCAATAAAGGATACGCTTCTGTAACGAATGATAGGTACACCTATTTTATTAATGAAAAAGGAGAGGCGGTAGAGGAACTGCCGAAGTTTACGGGCAGAGGAACTCTAAAGCTTGTGGGAACCGATATCATAAAGGCAGAGATTGACAGCGATTTGAACTATCGGCAGAAGGATAATACGGTCCTTTGGCAGAATGATCGTACGCAGATACTCGCTCCCGAGCTGCAGGTCAAAGCGAACAAGATAAAGCGCAATAAGTATATCACGATCTATTATCCGGTAATCGAAGGTCTTGACGCCAGTGTTCAGAACGTAGTAAATGATAGATTATATGGCCTGTTTACGCAGGGACGCGTGAATTCGGAAGCGGAGGACTATCTTTCAGTAGAAGACGATTTTACTGCAAAGCTTCAGAAAAATCTGATTGTTATAAAGAAAACCGGATATGATTTTTATTTTGGTGCTGCTCATGGGATGCCGCTCCAGGAATACTATTATATTAACAGGAATACAGGGGATTTCTATGAGCTTAAGGATCTTTTTAATGAGAACAGTGATTATGAAAGTAGGATTAATTCCATTCTCAGCAAACGGATAAAAGAAGAGTCGGAGAACGAGGAAGGCTCGTTTTTTACAGACAGCTTCCAAGGAATTCATGAGGATCCGAATTTTATCATCACCGAGGATTCCGTTATTATCTATTTTACCCCAATGGAAATAGCTGCCTATGCAGAAGGTTTCCCTGAGTTTGTGATACCCTTTGAAGAAATCCATGATCTGATCGATACGAATGGAGCTTTCTGGAACGCCCTCGTAGGTTCATCGCAGAAATAAATCAAGATTTAAGATATAGTAACAGCGTAGTGAGCATATGCAAGCTTGCTTGCGATATGCGATCGGAGCCAAAGATCATGAACTGTTTTTAGTTCATGATATAATAAAAACGGAATGAGGAAATGCAAACTTGCTTGCAATTTCCGAGTGGAGTGCCAAGATCATGAGTGTTCTTTACTCATGATATAGGACAGAATGTAAAATCACCTTTTCTTCTTAATTAAGGTTGTACAACCTAATTGTTAACGAAGAAAGGGTGATTTTGACGACAGACTGGTAACTGTCTCTTATACATTTACTTATGACCGGATTTCTTCCTTTTATCGACAAAATAACATATTCCTTTGCTTATCTCTAAAAGAACTAACATAGGAATAGCCATTACTATTTGTGATATGACATCTGGCGGTGTTATTATTGCTGCAACGATAAAAATAATTAAAACCAATACACCATAACTTTTTTTCATGAAGGAAGGCTTTAGTATATCGAGTTCTGATAATAGGAATACGATAACTGGTAATTCAAAAACGATACCAAAACTGATTAGCATAGTATTGCAAAACGATACGAAGCTTTTTACTGAAATATTGGCAGTTACTTCTTCTAAGGAAATCCTCATAAAAAAATCTAAAGTTATGGGAAGAGCAATCGTATAACAAAAAAGTATTCCGGCTACAAAGAAAAAGGCTCCAAAGAAAAGTGACAAAAGAACATGGTTCCTTTCTTTTTTATAAAGGCCTTTTGATATAAACATCCATATTTCACTTATGGTTATTGGAAAACATAAAACTATAGCGCAAATAAGTGCTAATTCCATATATACCATAAAAAGTTCGGAAGGTGCTATGTAGATTAGATTCATCCCAGGATTTAAATATAGTATGTATTGAATTAGCTTATCAATAAAGAAGTAACAGATAAATGTGGCTGTAATATTGACAACCAATATAATAATTAGTCTTTTTCTTAATTCTGACAGGTGTCCTACCAGTGAATCGGTTTTTTGTGATAAATCCATGCCTGCCACCTTAAGCTTTTTTACTGTTTTCCGATGTGGTATCCTCTGTTGCTTCCTGAGTAATATCATTTATTTCTTTTTTTACTTCTGTGGTACCTTTTCTAAATTCTTGTATTGCTTGTCCTAGGGATCGGCCGATCTGTGGAAGCTTGCTTGGTCCAAAAATAACTAATGCGATACAAAGAATAAGGATTAATTCAAAAGGTCCTATTCTTCCCATGATAAATACCCCTTTCTAATCTTATGATAAACAATGGTTAAGTTAATTGCTTCCTATTAATAATTAATACAAACATACTATCATCTGGCGCCTTATAACTTTGGGGCGTTGCTGGAATTTACAAATCATAAAGATTGCTATGTAAACAAGATTAAAGATTGTAATAATTATTAATCAGTTCTACCGTCTTTCCCGCAGTATCAGCAGCAACTCCGGCACATCTTGCTTTTCTTTCCGGGGCATCCATAGCATAGCCTGTTTTTTGAATAAATAATCCAACAGAGTCCTTGCAGTCAACGGAAGCAGCTGTAACAGTTTCATTTTTTACCTCTGGCTGGTAAACTGGTAATTCTGTACTAGTGTACCATTTGAACAATTCTGCGGTAACAGAAGCTGCATCTTCCGGTGGGATTGCAAGACCGATTACCGTAGCAGCTCCACCTAAGGAACCGCAAAGGGAAGCAGCACCAAATCCTCCGGCTCCATTAGCAAAAGCATTTACCGGAATCTGATTCCAAGGATATCCTGCTTGATCAGCAAGTTCTCCTGCAATTGCATCAATGACAGCTCTGCAGCAACCACCTTTATTAAAGAAGCCAGCATATGCTCTTTCCTTTGCTGTTTCTATATCTAATTTTTGATATGGATACGGATATGGAGCAGCATCTTCGCTTTTTTCCATATATTCATAATCAAGAACCTCTTTGGATGGAATCTCTTTCTTAGAACATCCGGTTAAAAAGCTTGGAACAACACTTGCTACAGCAATTCCTGCTGCAGCCGTTCCTGCCATTTTAAGTACCTCTCTTCGGGTATAAGTTTTTTCTTGTGCATCATTTCCTGCCATTTTTTTGTCTCCTCAATAGTTTATTTTATGATTTTGTAATAAAATCATAAGTTATCCTTGGTGAAACCGCTTTTTCATTGATATAAAAGTGAAAACTAGATATAAAAAAGGTAGAAATTTACAAATCAAACATTCGTTATTTTATTAACAAAAAAGCAGAATCCACAGAACAATTTATACCTTTGTGATGAAATTGTCAAGATATAAAATCTGGTATGCTTTTTTAACTACAGATTCGTTCAATATCCTCCCCAGAAAGAGATTCTGTTTCCAAAAGCGCAGCTGTGATATTCTCCAGAGATCTAAGATTTGATTTTAACAGCTTCTTCGTATCTTCATAAAGCTCATTCATAAGCGTACGGCAGCGGTCAATAAGCGTATTGTCATGTCCTTCCTCTAAAACTTCAATATTAAACAACCCCATATCCGGATCCATTCCGAATTTATTGATATAATCTACGATGAACGAGGATGCCTTCTGTATATCATTGCTGGCGCCGGTCGTTATTTCATCGGAACCAAAGATCAATTCCTCGGAAACCCTTCCGGCAAGCAGAACCTGAATGTTGGCAAGCAGCTGGGTACGGCTTTGAAACATGGTATCCTTTGGTATGCTTAAGTTAAAACCTCCTGCACCGCGGACACTGGGTATGATAGTAACTTTAGAAATATAGTGCTCCGGCAGCAGCAGGGAGGTAACTAGTGCGTGGCCGGCTTCGTGGTAGGCTGTAACCTTGCGGTCATGCTCGGTGATATAGCTTCGGTCCATCTTAGGTGCTCCTGCAATTACGGTATAGAAAGCTTTATCGATGTGGTCTTTATGAATTACCGGCTGTTTATCATTGGCGGCGATTATGGCTGCTTCATTGATCAGATTTTCCAGCATCGCCCCGCTAAAGCAAACGGTCTGTTTTGCTAATTCCTCCAGATCTACATCATCGGAGAGAGGCTTTTTTGCAGCATAGAGGGAAAGGATACGCTTTCTGGCATGAATATCCGGTAAGCCGATCTCGATCTGTCGGTCAAAACGGCCGGGACGGAGCAGGGCTTCATCCAGAGTATCCAACCGGTTCGTGGCACCGATGACAACAATACCGGAATTATCATGAAAGCCTGACATTTCGGTTAAAAGAGCATTTAGGGTCTGGTCCCTTTCATCATTACTTGCCGAGACGCTGCGGGCTCTTTTCTTACCGATTGCGTCAATTTCATCGATAAAGATAACTGCCTTCTCGTTTTTCTTCGCTTTCTGAAAAAGATTACGGACACGGCTGGCACCTACGCCGACATACATTTGTACAAAATCGGATCCGCTCATAGCATAGAAGGGAACCTTTGCTTCCCCGGCGATCGCTTTTGCCATTAAGGTTTTTCCTGTCCCCGGAGGGCCGTAGAAGAGTAAGCCCCTTGGCATGCGTGCCCCGACAGCAGAATATTTTTCCGGATGCTTTATAAATTCAATGACATCCTGTACCATGGATTTCGCTTCCGCATTGCCGGCAACCTCGGATAACGTAATCGTATTTTCTGCTTTTTTCTTTTTATTTGCATTCTTAATTAAATTACCTGATGTGTTCCCTCTGCGGATATACCATACGATAGCTCCAATGAGGGCACTGACGAGAACTAATTTACCGAAGGTAAGGAACGCAGAGTCCTTGCCGTAGCTGACGGTAATACCGTTAATTAACAGAAATTCTGTAAAATTTTCTGTGTGCGGGTTGGGCACGGTATAGGAGATATCCGGATGCTCCTTTAAAATAGCTTGAAATGTATTCTTATCATCCTCCAGAATGACTTCTTCGACCTGTTTTTGTCCGACCGCTTCCAGAAAGGATGGATAGGACAGCTCGATATTTTCTTTATTTAAATAATGTTTTCCGATCATCCCGCCGCCGATGAAGAGCAGGCAGGATAATAGAATCAATATATATTTTTTCAACTCTACACCTCCCAAATAAAAACTACAATTTACATAAATCTACATTTATTTTAACACATTAAAATTATATTACCAGAATCAAATACTGGTAATCGTGTATGGAAACACCAGAATCAAAAGATCCGGGTACTGGCAGGGGCCAATACCCGGATCGGATTAGTAACTAATTTTCTTTTTCTTCTTCTTGCTTATTTTTAAACTTTGTCAGCCGAGGTATTATTGTTACGATAAGCATTAATATCAGGATAACAGCAAAGATGCTGAGCATACCTTTTCCCATAATTTCTAATGAATATATAAAGTTTTCTCTCATGATTAACCTCATTTCTACGCGGCTTTTACTTCCAATGGAGTTTGTGGATGCCGCGCAAATACAAACCCTGTGAGTAAGAATATATATTTTTACCCCTTTTTATAAACCGGAAGCAGCAATACGCGCTAAAATATAATCTCGCTTACTAATTTAATAATAACACCGCCTGCTACGACGGAGCCGATCTGACCGGATACATTTGCACTGATTGCATGCATGAGTAAGTGGTTAGAAGGATCCTCCTTTAATCCCATCTTCTGAACAACACGGGCGGACATAGGGAATGCAGAAATACCTGCTGCGCCGACCATGGGATTGATCTTTTTCCCGGGCTTTAAGAAGAGGTTCAGGAACTTAGCGAACAGTACGCCGCCGATCGTATCAAATACAAAGGCAACTAAACCAAGTCCCATAATCATTAAGGTCTGCCAATTAACAAAATCTGCGGCGGTCATCTTGAAGGAAATGGTAATTCCAAGCAGGATAGTAATTAGGTTAGGTAATGCATTCTGTGCAGTTTCCGACAGGGAATTTAAAACGCCGCATTCCCGGATTAGATTGCCAAACATCAGAAAACCTACTAACGCAACCGAATCGGGAGCGATGATTCCGGCGATAAAGGTAACGATAACCGGGAAAAATATCCGGGTTGTTTTCGTTACGGATTTCGGATTGTATTCCATACGAATCAAGCGTTCCTTCTTCGTTGTGACTAACCGGATTGCAGCAGGCTGTACGATGGGAACCAATGCCATATAGGAATACGCCGCGACGGCAATCGGACCCATATAATCGGAATTCATAATATTGGAGACGAGAATTGCGGTAGGACCGTCTGCAGCACCGATAACGCCGATCGCAGCGGCATCCTTTAACTCAAAACCAAGCAATACAGCAATCGTGATCGCAGCAAAGATACCAAACTGTGCTGCTGCACCAAACAGGAACATCTTGGGATTGGAGAGGAGCGGGCCAAAGTCGATCATTGCGCCAATTCCGATAAATAGCAATATGGGAAGTGCTTCGGATGCTTCGATGCCGGTATGAAACAGCCATTCAATAATACCGTTCTCACCTAAAACACCTGTAAAAGGAATGTTTACCAAAATTGCTCCTAATCCCATCGGAAGAAGCAGGGACGGCTCCATTTCCTTAGCGATAGCGAGATAAATAAGAATAATGCCTACAGCGTACATAAGACATTGTTGCCAAGTTATTTCCATAAAACCTGACAATAAAAAATCCATAATATAGTCCTCCTTAGCATGTTTATGCCAGAATACTTACTGATTTATATGAGAAAAAAACCAAATTTATCCTATTATAAAATAATAAGCATTTGACATTCAAATTAATTTTATTTTAGCGCATGTCTTCTATGTGTGTCAATGATAGATTGGACCATTTTAGCATTTTACCATAATTTTAAACGATAAACGAAGTTTTTAGATAAAGGCAAACGCTAAGTTTAAGCGAATGTTTAAAATAGTAGAATTAAGATGAAAAGGAGAAAGGGAAAGGAATGGAAAACCATAGAAAGACAAGGTGGCATAATCGACAAAATAGTACAATAAATATTATGCATCTATACAAAGAAAATAAAATAAATGGTAATAAATACAAATGAATATGTGTAAAAGCATGCAAAAACAAAATATAATACTTAGATATTGCGCAAATTACATAAACATGGTAACATGGAAGGCAAAGCGTATTTTGTAATAAGACATCCTGTTTAGACATCAATTGTATACACAATTTATTGAGCTGGAGTGTTTTGTAA
This sequence comes from Lachnospiraceae bacterium, assembly GCA_015057615.1. Taxonomy (GTDB): domain Bacteria; phylum Bacillota; class Clostridia; order Lachnospirales; family Lachnospiraceae; genus Mobilitalea. The sequence continues at coordinate 13,022 of SVEA01000024.1, forward strand.
TTGCTATGTTACTAAAAATAAATAAAAGGAGATGAGCATTTTGAATTTTGATTTAAGTTTTTTCCAAATTGCATCCATTGTGATCTCAATCCTGGCATTTCTGACGGCATTATGGTTAAAAAAGTGGGTTGAATCACAACCATCCTCAAATGAGCGCATTGCTGAGGTAGGTAAGTTAATTCAAGACGGTGCGAATACTTTTTTGAAAAAAGAGTATAAGACACTGGTTGTGTTCTGTTCCATTGCAGCAATTTTAATATTGCTGTTCCTTCCGACCCCGATCTGGAAAGGGAAGGTGCTTGATAATATTATTATGGCACTCGCCTACCTGATCGGTACCATATTTTCTGCTTTAGCCGGTAAGGTCGGTATGAGTATTGCCACGATTGCCAACCAAAAAACAGCGGAAGCTGCCACAAAGGGGATTAAACCTTCCTTTATGTCCGGCTATCGCGGCGGCGCGGTTATGGGTATGGCAGTGGTTGGTTCCAGTTTATTGGGAGTAGCTCTTGTTCTCCTGATTACGGATAATACCTCAGCACTGCTGGGGTTTAGCTTTGGTGCAAGCTCCCTTGCTCTATTTGCAAAGGCTGGGGGCGGTATCTTTACGAAGACTGCCGATGTAAGTGCGGACCTGGTTGGGAAAGTAGAGCTTGGGATTCCCGAGGATGATCCCAGAAATCCAGCGGTTATTGCAGATAACGTAGGCGATAACGTAGGTGATTGTGCCGGAATGGGCGCAGATCTATTTGACTCCAATGTAGCTTCCATGGCAGCGGCGCTTACGATGGCGGCAAGCCTTGATAAAGCGAATGGAGGAACGTTAAATGCATCAACCGTATTCTGCTATGCGGCAATCGGCTTGCTTTCTTCCATTATCGGTGTATTTACGGCGAATATGAAGGAGGGCGGCAGTCCGACCAGAGCATTAAATATGAACACATACGTTACGACGACAATCTATGGAGTATTAACTGCGATTGCAACCTGGGCGTTCGGTCTTAAGTGGCCGATCTGGTTTGCAAGCACCATTGGATTGCTGGTTGGTGTTGTAATTGGTATTGCAAGTGACTATTTTACGGATGATACGAAGAAACCGGTTCATATGGTGGCAGAAGCCTGTGAAACTGGCCCGGCATTTACCATTCTGTCCGGTATTTCCTATGGACTTTTAAGTACCCTTCCGGCGATGATCGGTATCGGTATCTCTGCGCTTGGAGCTTTTAAGGTTTGTGCTTCCCTGGGGGAGGGCTATGGTATGTTTGGTATCTCGATGGCAGCGGTTGGTATGCTTTCCATCGTTGGCATGATTATTTCCAATGACGCTTACGGTCCGATTGTCGATAATGCCCGCGGTCTTGTGGAAATGGGAGGACTGGGGGATAAGGCTCTGGAAATTACGGATTCCCTCGATAGTGCAGGCAATACCGTGAAAGCAGTTACCAAAGGGTTCTCCATCGCTGCTGCCGGTCTGACCGTTATCGCATTGCTCGGTGCTTTCATTAGCGAAGTGAATATAGCGGCGGTAGAAACGGGAAAGGCTGCTGCGGGAGAGCAATTCCTCACGGGCTTTGATGTAATCAACCCGGTTGTATTCTTTGGATTACTTGTCGGAGCGGCAATTCCTCCGGTATTCTCTGCAATGCTGATGCTTGGTGTGGATCGGAATGCACAGCGGATGGTTGCGGAAATCCATCGTCAGTTTAAAGAAATCGTTGGATTAAAGGAAGGAAAGCAAGGGGTAAAACCGGAATATGATAAATGTATATCGATCGCTACTGACGGTGCGATCAAAGAACTGATTCCGGCCGGTCTTTTAGCTATTATTTCAACGCTTCTGGTCGGTTTCATCGGCGGCGTTCATGCGGTTGGAGGTTTTATCACCGGCAATATCGTCAGCGGTTTGATCTTTGCATTATTTATGTCAAATGCCGGCGGTCTCTGGGATAATACCAAGAAGTATATTGAGGCGGGAAATCATGGCGGCAAGAACTCGGAAGCTCATAAATGCGGTGTTGTTGGTGATACGGTCGGGGATCCTTTTAAGGATACGGCAGGGCCGTCCATCAATACACAGATTACGGTGGTTTCGCTGGTGGCTTCCCTGACATCGACCCTGTTCCTGACATTCTCCTTATTTGGTTAAGGTGAGATTATTATAATAAAACTTCGCAGTTGATTCAGGATACGAATTGCTTGATTCAATCAGCGCACAGTATGGTACCATGGATATTACACTTTTATCCTGGCTCAGACTTACGAATTACAATATCCTAAGAATATATAGTAACTCATAATATGCCACTATAAAATTATAATATCCATGGTAGATAAGTTTTTAGAGGGCGAATTGTATTAAGCAATGATTATGTTATTGAACTGCGAGTTCTTATCAATCTTAAATTTTAAGAAGGGGTGGCAGCCCCTTTTGGCGTTTTGGAGTTTAAATATGCAATCCCAATCTTGTCATCTTATCTTTGGTAAGGTATAATTGTTTTGATAGGAAGCTGTTTCTTCGTCAATTTGCACGATTTATGTATTGACAAGTAATATGAAACAAATTTCATTCGCAACAGCAGTCCTGCAAAGCATTGCACAAAACGCAATCCTTGGGATGAAGTACGTAATGGTACATAAGACCACAAAATACGTGCTCTAAGTACCAACGACTTCAAACAGTTGCGCATTAAATATTGTTTCCTATTACTTAAGTTTTTTCTTGATTTGTGCAAATTAAGGAAGACGATTTGCTAAGAAGGCTTTTGGCGCTAATATCAAGATTACGAAGGATAAAGTTCACGAAAGTTTGCGGATGCTGTGCATCACAAGCTTTAAGATGCGCAAATAACTGCGTAGAAATGAGGATACGTATGAAGAAAAAGCTGCTTTTATTTGGCTTGATGGTATTGGTTATTTCAACCCTTACTGGGTGTAATAGTGCCGGAAAGTACGGTAAGGACGGTAAAAAATACTTTTCTCAGGGAAAATATGAGGAAGCAGCAGACAGCTTTGTAAAGGCAATCAATCAGAATCCGAACCGGACGGACTATTACATAGATTATGGCTTGACATTAACAGCCCTTGGAAGATACGAAGATGCCATTACCCAGTTTGATGAGGCTTATCGGGATAAGGATATCGTAATTATTAAGAAAAATAATAAAAAGCTGTTAAGAGGAAAAGGGATTGCATACTTTTACAGCAGGCAATATGAGAAAGCGCTGGAACAATTTGAGCTTGCTTTACAGATACGTGAATTATCAGAATTAAATCGGGACATATTGTATTACAAAGGGAGCTCCTTAAGGGCAATCGGCTCTTACGATTTAGCCGCAGAAGCTTACAGCACCATTTTGTCCGAAGAGAAGAAGCATGTGCCGGCATTATTGGAGAGAGCATACTGCTATCGGATCCTGGGGGATGATGAGAATAGCCTCAAGGATTATGAGCAGGTAACCTCTTTGGAGCCGGACAATTATGATGGCTATTTCGGAAAATATTCCGTGCTGCTGGAATGCGGAAGAGAAACGGACGGGGTAGAGACCTTGGAGCAGGCAGCAGCAATCGGTGGAGAAACCTTAGAGGATCGGTTTAACCAGGCAAAGCTTCATTATTATCAAGGAGATATAGAGACTGCTCTTACGGAACTGGAGGAAAGCTACAGCGAAGGCTTTTCGGAAGCCTATCTCTATGTAGGTGAGATTTATCGGAAAAAGAAGAACTATCCAAAGGCGGTTTATTATTATGAAGCTTTTCTGTCTGAAGAAAAGGATCCCGGCCTGGCGGTTTATAATCAGCTGGGTTACTGCTTGATGAAGCAGGGAAATCATATAAAAGCGATTGAGTATTTGGATACGGGGCTTGCAATGAGTCCGACGGGAGCGATGAAAGGACTAAAAAAGAATGAGATCATTGCATACGAAGGAATGGGCGAATTTGCAACTGCGTTGGAGAAGCTCCGGGAATATTTAAAGGTCTATCCACAGGATTCAAAAGCGGCACGGGAGAAAGCATTTTTAGAAACCAGAACAGAGGTAAAGGAAAGCAGGGAAGGTGAAGAGAGGTAGAATATGTCAGAATTGATTGAGATAAAGGAAGAACAGGAGCGGTTTATCCTTATCGGGGTAGCGGTATCCGATCAGGATGATACAGCGGAATCCTTAGAGGAATTGGCGGAACTGGCGGATACGGCAGGTGCCCTGACGGTAGGGAAGGTAATCCAGAACAGAGAAAGCGTTCACCCGGGCACATACATCGGAAAGGGAAAAATAGAGGAAGTAAAGGAACTGGCACTGGAAATGGATGCAACGGGAGTTGTCTGCGACGATGAGCTTTCCCCCGCGCAGCTGAAGAATCTGGAGGATGCCCTGCAGATCAAGGTACTGGATCGTACGATTCTTATCTTAGATATCTTTGCCAGCCGCGCCTCAACAAAGGAAGGAAAAATACAGGTAGAGCTGGCACAGCTCAGGTATCGGTCCACCCGGCTGATCGGACTTCGTAACTCTCTATCCAGGCTTGGAGGCGGAATTGGTACCAGAGGACCCGGAGAAAAGAAATTAGAGATTGACCGCCGATTAATTAAGGATCGGATAGCGGCGTTAAATCATGAGCTTGCGAATGTAAAGAAGAGTCGGGAAACGGAGCGGTTATTACGAAGTAAAAACCGAATTCCCGTAGTAGCGATCGTCGGTTATACGAATGCCGGTAAATCAACGCTGCTTAATTTGCTGACGAATGCCGGGGTATTGGAAGAGGATAAGCTTTTTGCCACCCTCGATCCGACGACTAAGAATCTGACGCTGGACAGCGGACAGCAGATTCTTTTTACGGATACCGTAGGCTTTATCCGCAAGCTTCCCCATCACCTGATTGATGCCTTTCGCAGCACACTGGAGGAGGCAAAGTACGCGGATATCATTTTGCATGTGGTAGACAGTTCCAACCCGGATGTCTATAATCAGATGTATATTGTTTATGACACCCTGAAGAATCTGGGGATACAGGATAAGGTTATCATCACTGCCTTTAATAAGCAGGATAAGCTGGAAGCGGAACAGATATTAAAGGACTTTCAAGCGGACTATACCGTGAAAATGTCTGCGAAGACCGGAGCCGGAATAAAGAATCTTCTGGATCTGATTGAGAAGGTATTAAACGAACGAAAGGTTCTGGTGGAGAGGGTATTCTCCTATCAGGAGGCGGGTAAGATCCAGATCATCCGAAAATACGGGCAGCTTATGGAAGAAAAATATGAGCAGGATGGAATTTATGTAAAGGCGTATCTGCCGAATGATATTCTACAGAGCTTATAGAGGCTTAGTATGAGCCGGCCAACCTGAATATTAATAAGATCCTATACATGTTCTTTGTTTTTATCGTATAGGAAACTGCGTCCTATACGGCAAAAAACCTCCAATGCGAACATAGTTCGCATTGGGATGACGCACTCACGCGTAAGGTATTTATCTGCCTATGGCAGAACGCGCTCGGCGCGAGAGTTTGCCGTGGCAAACTCTTTGCTACTATGACTTATGACACTCAAATCAAGCTTAAGAGTTTGGAAATATCGGCATTCCGAAGCGTTTTAGCATGGGCAATTACTACAGTAAATACTAGATATTGTGGCAGGTTAAAAAAATGCGCATATATCTGGTATTTTTTCATTGACGAACCCTTCGGTTCTATGGTACTATATTCACGAACGATATTTCCAGAATATTTACAATTTAAGAATGCGGGAAGGGAGACAGTTACATATGATTAACGTAGCGAAAAGAGATGGCCAGGTTGCTGAATTCAACCTTGGCAAAATCAACAATGCAATAACAAAAGCGTTCAAGGCAACAGAGAAAAACTACACTGATGACATTATAAATTTACTGGCACTTCGTGTAACAGCAGATTTTCAAAATAAAATAAAGGATAATCTGATTCACGTAGAGGATATTCAAGACAGTGTTGAAAAAATATTAGAGCAGACAGGGTATACGGATGTTGCGAAAGCATATATCTTATATCGTAAGAACAGAGAAAAAATGCGTAATATGAAATCAACGATTCTTGATTATAAAGAACTGGTTAACAGCTATGTAAAAGAGGAGGACTGGAGGGTTAAGGAGAATTCTACGGTAACCTATTCTGTAGGCGGTTTGATTCTTCACAATTCCGGTTCGATTACAGCAAATTACTGGCTGTCTGAAATTTATGACGAAGAAATTGCAAATGCGCACCGGAATGCGGATATCCATCTCCATGATTTATCTATGCTGACCGGATACTGCGCCGGCTGGTCCTTAAAGCAGCTGATCAAGGATGGGTTAGGAGGAATTCCGGGGAAGATAACGTCAACTCCGGCAAGCCATTTATCGACCCTTTGCAACCAGATGGTTAATTTCCTTGGGATCATGCAGAATGAATGGGCAGGAGCGCAGGCATTTTCCTCCTTTGACACTTATCTTGCACCCTTTGTAAAGGTGGATAATCTTACCTATAAAGAAGTAAAGCAATGCATCCAGTCCTTTGTATATGGTGTGAATACGCCTAGTCGGTGGGGAACCCAGGCTCCATTCTCGAACATAACGTTAGATTGGACGGTTCCGAATGATCTCGCAGAGCTGCCATGTATCGTCGGCGGTAAGGAAAGAGATTTCAAATATAAGGATTGTAAAAAAGAGATGGATATGGTAAATAAGGCATTCATCGAGATTATGATCGAAGGAGATGCCAACGGAAGAGGATTCCAATACCCGATTCCTACCTACTCCATTACGAAAGATTTTGACTGGTCCGACACGGAAAATAACCGTTTGCTTTTTGAAATGACCGCAAAATACGGAACGCCGTATTTCTCCAACTATATTAACAGCGATATGGAGCCAAGCGATGTACGTTCCATGTGCTGCAGGCTGCGTCTGGATCTTCGTGAGCTGCGGAAGAAGACCGGTGGTTTCTTTGGCTCCGGCGAAAGCACGGGTTCCATTGGTGTTGTAACAATCAACATGCCTCGGATTGCCTATTTGTCTGCAAATGAAGAGGAATTCTTTAACCGCTTGAACCGTATGATGGACATTGCGGCACGTTCCTTAAAGGTGAAGAGAAATGTTATTACAAAGCTTCTTTCCGAAGGGCTTTATCCATATACCAGACGTTATCTGGGTACCTTTGACAATCATTTCTCTACCATTGGTTTACTCGGTATGAATGAGGTCGGCTTAAATGCGAAGTGGTTAGGGAAGGATATGACCGACCCGTCTACCCAGCAATTTGCAATCAAGACTTTAAATCATATGAGAGAACGTCTTTCCGATTATCAGGAGGAGTATGGCGATCTGTATAACCTGGAAGCAACGCCGGCAGAATCTACCTCCTATCGTCTTGCTAAGCATGACAGAAAGCTTTATCCGGAAATTAAGACCGCAGGGAAGGAAGGCGACACCCCGTACTATACCAATAGTTCCCATTTACCGGTTGGCTGTACGGCAGATATTTTCGAGGCTTTAGATGTACAGGATGAGCTACAGACGCTCTATACTTCCGGAACCGTATTCCATGCGTTCCTTGGTGAAAAGCTTCCGGATTGGCAGGCTGCTGCGAAGCTGGTAAGAGCAATTGCAGAGAACTATAAGCTTCCATACTATACCCTTTCTCCGACCTATTCGGTATGTAAGAAGCATGGATATCTGGAAGGGGAGCAGTTTACCTGCCCTCATTGTGGAGAAAAGGCAGAGGTTTACAGCCGAATTACCGGATATTACCGTCCCGTGCAGAACTGGAACGATGGAAAGACGCAGGAATATAAGAATCGTAAGCTTTATGATATCGCAAATTCCAGATCGATGCCAGTCGGTGAATTCCGAAGTGTTTCCGCCAAGGAGGAGCGCTGCGATGAGGGAGATCGTTTAGTCCTGTTTACAACCAAGACATGTCCGAACTGCAAGATTGCAAAGGAATATCTAAAAGGAGTTCCTTATACTGTGATCGATGCGGAAGAGAATGCGGATCTGACGCGCAAATACAGCATTATGCAAGCACCTACCTTAGTTGAGATCAGGAACGGCAAGGTGACGAAATATGTAAACGCATCCAATATTAAGAAGTTTACAGAGGAAGAACTGGTTCGTCTATAATCAGCAATCTACTATCCCCATACCATATTAGCGTTTCCCTGTTACAAAGTGAACAGGGAGGCGCTAATTTTAAATTGTACAAAAAAGGTTGAAAAGTAAAAGTAAAAAAAGAGTTAAAAAGTAAAAAAATGCTTGACAAAGTAAAATGAAAATGGTAATATATGGATAACAAGGTTATAACAGCCGAGTAATAAGTGAAAGGATGAGGTCGTATGAGCAAAATATTAATAAAAAATGCTATCATAGTCTTGCTTCAGCTTATTTTAATCGTTCCATATAATTACTGTTATAATTATTACGCATCAAAGCTAATTACTTTTGCATACGTTGCTGTAATCTTATATGCTATGATATGTGGTTTATTATTTATGTTTATGAATTTTTCGAATAAGAAAATAAATGTAGTTTTTGCTATCTATTATCTATTATTTGTTTTATTAAATATACAATATCCTTTGTATTCATATGGTCCAACGGTATTTCTATTTGTTTTAATATTAGGGGAATTGTTATCGACGATTATAAAAAGGAAACCTTATGATTTGTAATGGTATATATACATAAATTATGTGGTTTTAAATATTATCCTTGGGTAGCATTTGAATAAACAAAATCTAAATAATAGAATTAATCAAATTTAAAAAAAGGAGGATATGCTATGTCTAAAATCAGAAAGGTAATTAGTTTTTTCGTTGTTTTTACTTTGGCTTTTGGGGTGATTTCACAAACTGCTTACGCATCAGATCAATCGGCAAAAATTGATTCTATAATAAGAAATGGTAAATTATCTGTGCATAAAGCAGAACTCATAGGGGCTGATGGTACTGAATATGAGGTAAATGTATATGAAAAGAAGCAGCAAGTATCAGCAAACGAATATGTTAAAGAATACGCATATAAATTAGACGAAAATAATATGACATTAGCAACATCGGGTAGTCAATCACAGCAAATATGGGATTCTTCTGGTGGTGTTGAAGGTTTTTTAACACTTTATTATGAAAAGGATGGGGATAACTATCTAATTACTAGAATTACTGGAGATTGGCTGATTCATGACTCTGGGACTGCAATAAAGGATAAAAAGCTTATTGCAGCATGTAACCATGGTTTTTACGGTGATCAATATATTTCACAGGATATCACAACAGGAAGTTTTGATATTACTACTGGATGGGAAAGATATGCTGAAAGTACTGCAGGTTTCGTAGCTATCGGAGCTAGAACAACATGTAAATTATATAGAATTTCATCAGGAAGTAGCTGGAAATTTGAGGTTGATAATGTAATAGCAGGTGGTATGATTGACCCTTAAATATTCGTGATTATTAGTTTTGTGGCGGAAATCGCGCTTCAAGATACTGTATTTTTACTATGATTACATTTTCACTTAAAGGTGAAACAACATAGAAATAATGTTTCTATGTTGTTATTAAAAATTTTGAACCTCATTAATCGAAAAGAAAAAACCTCATCTATCAGCCAATATATATTTATACGACCATTATTAGAATATATTTGAAAATAGATATGGCTATTGAAAACCCTGTTAGGATTAAAGGCTCTATGTCATGGTTGGGGTGGGATTCTCGGAATCCCGCTCCATTACTGTGTTTAGAGCTGTTTTAATGTTTAGGTCTATAATTCATATTTCATGGCATGCCTAATAAGCCTCTTGCCTTGTCATCCATTTTTTATTAGATAGAGCAGTGTATTATTCTTGTTCGGAACCTTTTAAAGTTCCTTAGTCCAAAAGATATTCTCTTCAATACTTTGATTTTATTATTGTGACCTTATGTTGGACCATTTGTATTTAAAGGCATTTAGTATACCTTCTGACCAGTTCCTATAAGTTTTAGCACAGTTCTCAAATTCAGGGATACCTGATATCTCAGCAGCCTTAACCCAATCCCAGAAAGCGGATCTCTGATAGGAGTATTTCTGGCTTTGGCATATTTCATAAAACCATTCTTTAAGATAGTGAGCCAATCTTAAGTCATCATTGTAAAGCAACATTAGGTCACACGCTTTCTTGTTTTCATCCTTAAGCTTTGCGTATCTAGTAAGTATTAGTCTCCGGCTACGTTTATAGTATCTCCTGAGATTAGCAGGCATGGTTTTCTGGAGTCTCTTTCTTACTTTATCTATTGCCCATGTTACATAGCGAATGAAATGATATTTATCAATAATGATAGTGGCATTAGGGAAATAAGCCTTTGCTATGTCCACATAAGGTTGCCACATATCACAGATAAAGAACTTTACGCGATGGCGCTCTGCTCGATTAGTTTCTCTAAAATAGGCACTTAGGTGACTCTGTGTTCTGTCTGGCAGGATATCAAGAATACGGTGTTTTTTGGCATCTACAAGTATACATTGGTATTTTCCAGCATCCGTATCTCCTTTAAACTCATCAATGGATATATATTCAGGAAGAGAGGGGGTGGAATAGCTAACAGTGTCCAAAAGCCGTGTAACAGTATTTACCGATACATTGGTTGTTTCAGCAACGGACTTGATATTTACAAGGTTTCTTAGTAGGTCAATTATCTTATAAGAAAGTCGTAAA
>SVEA01000214.1 GCA_015057615.1 Lachnospiraceae bacterium
AAAGCTTCGATCTCACTACTGTATGGTATTGATTATAACCAAAATAAAGTAACTAATAAACCAAAAAGTGTCAGTAACCAGTTTTCATTCATAGTGGTGCGGCAAACGCATGAGGGATTTGACACCTTAATCAAATATAAAGTAATAAGAAACAATATTTTAATACACAACTGTTTGAAGTCGTTGGCACATAAGATCCTATGTTTTATGATCTTATGTACCATTACGTACTTCAATCCAAGTATTACGTTTTTTGCAATGCTTTGCTTTGCGTTTTATGCAGCACTTTTGGAAACACTGTGCTGCGAATAAAATATGTTTCATATTACTTGTCAACACACAAATTATGCAAATTGAAGAAGTTGATTTTATAAATTGGATTTTGACATTCTTGTCCTAAATAATGAATTGCTTCCACGCTGATCGAAATCCATCGAAGCCCGGAAGCAAAATGTATAGGAACTATTCAATATAGCTATTATATTCCCGTTCGTGCCCGATTGAAGTCGGAGCACCATGCCCCGGATATACCTCAACACGATCCTCCAGTACCATCAGCTTCTCCTGGATGGATTCCAGCAGCTGCTCTCCGTTGCCCGTCGGCAGATCGGATCTTCCGATATCCTCACGGAACAGGGTATCTCCGCTGATTAGAATTCCTTCCTCTGGAAAATAGTAGCATCCGCTACCGATGGTGTGCCCGGGAGTATGGATCACCCAAATGGTAAACCCGGCTAAGGTTATCTGCTCCTGATCCTTCAGCAGCACATCTGGTATCACACGGCATGGCCGATGCACACGAGCCGAGGAATTAAGCTGCGAATCCTGTAAGAGCTTGGCTTCCTTCTCCAATGCATAGACCTTCATCTTTGTACTCTCTGCCAGTTCCTTCACTCCAAGAATATGATCAAAATGACCGTGTGTAAGAAAGATTCCCTTCCCTGCCAAATTATTATCCTTTAAATATTGCTCTATTATATCCGGCATGTCACCCGGATCAAAAACAATCGCTTCCCCGGTAGTCCCGTTACTGATTACATAGCAGTTCGTTCGGACCGGACCAACCATAAACGTTTTTAATTTAAAATCCTTCATCGGAAAACCTCCTTATCAAGCACAAACTCTGTGGAGCTGTTACAAAGTAAAGTGGACGCTGCAAGAGAGTCTGTAATATTCCTGTCATTGCACCTTTCAGCCTGCGGTGCGTTCAATATCCAGTACGCTTTCCACGCTGCGAAGCTTCGCAATTATATCCTTAAGCTGCTCCACTCCATTAATCTCAAAGCCCATACTGATGGTAGCCGTACCCTGCTTACTGGTTCTGACATTCATGCTCGTTACATCAATCTTGTTCTCGGTGAAAATCCTGGAGATATCCACCAGTACACCGGTACGGTTATTGGCATAGATTTTAATTTCCGCACTAAACACATTATTACATTCTTTTCCGTCCATAATACTCCACTCCGCATCAATTAATCTTACCCGGTCATCCTCCGGAAGGTTGATGATATTTATACAATCCGTACGATGGATAGAAACGCCTCTGCCTCTGGTAACAAAGCCTACGATCTCATCCCCCGGAACAGGACTGCAGCATTTTGAAAAACGAACCGCAACGTCATGAATCCCTTCGACAACAATACCACTCTTCGATTTCTTATGAGGTACCCGGAGATCCTTGTAGTCTGCCATGTTACCCAGGATATCCTGATCGGTAATCTCTTTCCGGTTCTTCTTGTTATATTCATCCTGAAGCTTATTAATTACCTGCCCTTCCTTAAGACCGCCTCTGCCGATCGCTGCCAGAATGGAATCCCAATCCTTGAAACCATATTTACGCATGACCACACTGCTATATTCCGGTTTCATCAGATCACTCAGGATGATGCTTTTCGTCTTACAATAGGTAGCAATCAGTTCCTTGCCTTTTACTATATTATCCTCTTTCAGCTCCGATTTAAACCATTGATTGATCTTATTCTTCGCCTGTGTACTCTTTACAATGGAGAGCCAGTCACGGCTGGGACCCTTCGAATTCTGCGAGGTCATAATCTCCACCCGGTCACCGTTCTGAATCACATAATCGATCGGAACCAGCTTGCCGTTAACCCTTGCTCCGACCATCTTATTACCCACGGCACTATGGATACTATAGGCAAAATCAATCGGATTCGAACCGGCAGGCAGAGTCTTTACATCTCCGGTCGGGGTAAATGCATATACACTATCGGAAAATAGATCAAAATCATTTTTTAATAAGCTGAGAAATTCCTTATTATCCGACAGATCCCTCTGCCATTCCAATACCTGGCGAAGCCATGTAAGCTTTTCCTCTTCTGCGTTGGTGGTATTATTTTTCCCATCCTGCCCCTCCTTGTACTTCCAATGGGCAGCAATACCATATTCCGCGGTACGATGCATCTCATACGTACGGATCTGTATCTCAAATGGGGACCCCTTCGGACCGATCAACGTGGTATGAAGGGATTGATACATATTCGGCTTTGGCATAGCAATATAGTCCTTAAAGCGTCCGGGAATCGGCTTATACATCTCATGAATGACACCCAGGGCGGCATAGCAGTCCTTCACACTATTTACAATAATGCGGACAGCGAATAAATCGTAGATTTGATCCAGCGTCTTATTCTGATTGACCATTTTCTTATAGATACTGAAGAAATGCTTGATTCTTCCGTCCACCTTCGCCGATATCCCTGCATCCAGGATGTGCTTTTTTACCTCGTTAACGATTTCATCTATATATGCCTGCCGTTCACTCTTCTTTGTGGCGATCTTCTCCGCTAAATCCTTATAAACCTCTGGTTCCAGATATTTTAGAGATAAATCGTCCAGTTCTATCTTGATCTTGGAAATACCAAGTCTTTGCGCAATGGGAGCATAGATATCCATGGTTTCCCGCGCAGTTTCTTTCTGCTTCTCTGGCTCTTTGTATTTGAGAGTCCGCATATTATGCAGACGATCCGCAAGTTTGATAAGGATGACACGAATGTCCTTTGCCATGGCAAGAAACATCTTTCTTAAGTTCTCTGCCTGCAGCTCTACCTTATCCATCTTATAATTTAACTTCGTTAATTTTGTGACACCATCCACCAACAATGCAATTTCCGGAGAAAACATTTCTGAAATCTCCTCATTCGTATAATCCGTATCTTCTACTACATCATGCAGAATGCCTGCTACAATACTTTCCTTATCCAGCTCAAGCTCAGCTAGAATGATAGCAACACAAAGCGGGTGAATAATATAAGGTTCCCCTGACTTACGGAACTGATCTTTATGGGCATTACAAGCCAGATGATAAGCTTTTTCTATCATGGAAATATCCGTAGATGGATGATAACTGCGCACCGTTTGAATCAGCTTACTATAAAGAGCTTCCGGCGAAGTAAAATCCCGGGGCCTGTCTATAATCGCTGAGTTTTTAATAATATCTCTTGCTGACAATTCTTTTTTCTCTTCCATGATATCACCACCTCTCATCTCAGTCTCCTAATGTCGTAATTCATTAGCAATGATTTTTATAACCATCTACCGATTTCATTTTCTATATTTTCCTTCGTATCTACGCGAAACTGCGCCTATTTTCCTTCGTATTCAATAACGGCTTCCACGTTATAGCCTTTTAACCGATCTCTTCCCTTTAATCCCTGTAATTCCATAAGGAAAACGATTTTAACAACTTCTCCACCAAGCATCTTCACCAGCTTCGTGATCGCCTCGATCGTTCCGCCGGTAGCAATTAAATCGTCAACAATAACTACCTTCTGACCAGGTTTAATTGCATCCTTATGCATCTCTATGGTTGCTTTGCCGTATTCCAAATCATAATCCATCGATATCGTCTCACATGGAAGCTTACCTTTTTTACGAACCGGAATAAATGCTTTATTTAAATTATAAGCAATGGGAACACCAAAAATAAATCCTCTGGATTCCGGGCCTACAATAATATCAAAATCAACACCCTCTAAGAGTTCCTGCATTTGATCAATCGCCAGCTTCAGGCCGTCTTTGTCCTGCAATATGCTGGTTACATCCCGAAATATAATTCCCGGCTCTGGAAAATCCGGAATACTTCTTACATAATCTTCTAACTTCTTCATCCTTCTCCTCATTTCTGCGCGGCATATTGCGCATCATGGAGTTTGTGGATGCCGCGCAGACACAAACTCTGTGAAACTTGCTGAAAACATATAGGATGCTTGTGGATACAATACAGACACAAACTTATTAAAACTATTGAAAATAATATGGAGCCTGTAAATGTAATAAGAACACAAACTCTGCGAGTAAAAGAATGCAAACTTCTTCACTCTTCTACTATAGATGAATATTATATCACTATTCTTAAGATTCCGTAAAGTCTATTTCATAATACTTCTGTTCCATCCTGCTATAATGACAGAAAATTTGATGTTTTAGCATGAATTATGTTAAAATATGCGATTCTGAATTCGGTACGATCCCCTTTATTATATCATGAACCAAAAACTTGTTCATGATCTTTAGCTCCGATCGCATTTTACAAGCAAGCTTGCATATGCTCACTACGCTGTTATTATTATATCTTAATATTAACCCACAATCCTTAAAATAATCGTTAGCGATAATTTTGAATCATCAGCTGAACATTTCGAAAACCATTATATTCATTGATTCGTGGATAATAAGTAGCCGTCAACTCGATTTTCGTTCCTCTGCCAGTCTTTAGCTTCTCCACTTCTTCCTCGCCGTATTTTCCTGCAAAATGAGCAAAGAAGGCATCCAGATCGCCAAAATACAGGGCATCCATTTCTCTTTGGTATTGGTTGATCACCCGAAGCCGAATTCCACAGGCATTCTTTCCAATCACAAAGGCAGATTTAATTTTCAAATTCCGCTCTGCAAAGAGCGGCTTTTCATTTCCTTTACCGAACGGTTCCAGCTGCTTCAGCTCATTGATCAAGCCTTCCGTAACATATCCCAGCGGCAGCTGAGCATCAATGGTAACCTTGGGAACGAACATTTCATAGGTTAAGGAGGTATTCTCATTTAAAGCTTTTCGTAAGGGTTCTATATTCTCTGGAATCAGAGATAATCCCGCTGCCATCGGGTGTCCTCCCAATTTCAGCATCAGATTTCTGCATCTGGACAGCTCTTCTATCATATTATATGCTTCTATGGATCTGCCCGATCCCTTGATACCATCATTCGCATCCGTAAGAACCAGGGTCGGTCTGTGATAACGTTCCCGAATTCTTCCGGCAATAATTCCGGCAATGCTTTCATGGCAATCCTGTAAATATACTACTAAGACTTTATCCTCTTTCAGCGGGCTGTTCTCAATAAGATCGGTCGCCTTATTCACATTTTCCTGCGTCATATCCTTACGAAGGTTATTCAGCTCCCTAACCTCCTGCGCCAAACATACCGCCTCATCCTTTGTTTCGGCAAGAAGAAGCTCCAGCCCTTTCTTGGCAGTATCCAGTCTGCCTGAGGCATTGAGGCAGGGACCGATGACAAATCCCAAATGAAACGAATTCAGCTGCTTCCTATCAATGCCGCAGGCATCCATCAAGGCAAGCAGCCCTTTATTCTTCGTTTTTCCAAGAAGCTTTAGTCCATGCTTAACAATGATCCTGTTTTCATCGACCAGATCCATGACATCGCAGACGGTTGCAATCGCTGCGTAGGATAACAGTTCCTCCAGATACGATTCCTTATCCGCTAAATCGTATCGGTCAAGCAATGCTTCCATAAGCTTATAAGTGACCACCGCCCCGCACAGCCCTTCATAGGGATATGCGCAATCCGGCTGCTTTGGATTAACCACCGCGTCCGCTGGCGGCAGGATGAATTTATTATCTTCTGTTTCATACAGGCTATGGTGATCCGTAACAATCACCGTCATACCAAGTTCCTTAGCCATCTGAACCTGTTCCATTGCAACAATGCCATTGTCGCAGGTAAGCAGGGTATCGACCTTGTCGTTTGATGCATCGGATATCATACGGGAATTCATTCCGTAACCGTCTTCAATTCGATCCGGGATCTCATAGTCCACTGCGGCGCCAAGCCTTTTTAATGTCCGATACAATATGTAGGTAGCCACAATCCCATCCACATCATAATCCCCGATGATCCGAATCTTTTTTCCGGTTTCTATCTTTTCGGTAAGGATATCTACCGCTTTATCAACATCCTTCATTAAATAGGGATCATACAGACTGTCAAACTGAGGATTAAGAAACGAATGGATCTCTTTTGCTTCGGTAAATCCCTTATTGACCAGACATCTGGCAATGACTTCACTGACACCGCATTCCTGCATAATTCTATGAAAATCTGCTTTTTTATTTTTTATAAACCAATTTTCCATATTAATTACCATGCCCTTTCTTGACAAACTGCAAACTTTGTGCCGCAGGTGTGGTATTTGCAAAGCGAATTAATTCGCTTTCTCCGTCCAATCTGGCATTACCGGCAGGTAATCCTAGCTCATTTCAAGTGTCGTACATTCTTTTTTAGTGATTCATATATTCTTTCAATCGCTTTATGCATTCTTCTAAATATCTCTCACTTTTTCTAGCACTTCGTGCATTCTTCTAAATGTCTCGTAAGTTTTTCAAGTACTCCTGTAATGCATTTCTGAAAGACAAAACAATATTCCACCTATCACATTATGTAAGATGGCAGCACTTTGTTCCTACGAAATCCCAATTATACATAATTATTATTCCGGTCACTGATTATATTTCAGCTTCCGCCTCCGCTGCTTTTAACATAATGGCACATTCGATACGCTTTCTCTGCATCTCGCATCCGATATCATAAGCATCGTTGATGGTTCCATGGGCATTATAGGAATTCGCCGCACAACCACCGCTGCAATAGAATTTAGCAAAGCAGTCCTTGCATTTTTCCTTGGAATATACATTACAATGCTTAAATTCTTCACGAAGCTCTGTATTTTTCACGCCATCCCATACATTTCCCATTAAAAAGTCGGTATTTCCAACGAACTGATGGCATGGGTACAGATCTCCCCAAGGGGTGACAGCAAGATACTCGGTTCCTGAACCACAGCCGGATAAACGCTTTGCTACGCAGGGACCGCCGGACAGATCGATCATGAAATGGAAGAAGTTAAAGCCCTTGCCTTCCTTCTTTCTCTCCAGCATAAGCTTCGACAATTTATCGTATTGATCAAAGACGAATGGAAGATCCTCCTCACCAATTGCATAGGACTCTTCCGGCGGTGCTACGACCGGTTCTACGGAAATCTGCTCAAAGCCAAGATCCGCCAGATGCTTCACATCTTCCGAAAAATCCAGATTATTATGGGTGAAGGTTCCCCTTACATAGTAATTTACCTGGTTTCTACTCTCGGCAAGCTTCTGAAATTTAGGAATGATGATATCATAACTGCCTTTGCCATTTCTGCTTGGACGCATCTTATCATTTACTTCCTTACGTCCGTCAATACTGAGAACAACGTTACTAAGCTCTTTATTGGCAAATTCAATTACTTCATCATTTAAAAGGAGGCCATTTGTGGTAAGAGTAAAGCGAAACTTCTTATTATGAAGTGCTTCCTGCTCTCTGCCGTATTTCACCAGATCCTTCACTACTTGGAAATTCATCAAAGGTTCACCGCCAAAGAAGTCCACCTCCAGGTTATGCCGGCTGCCGGAGCTGGCAATCAAGAAATCCAGTGCCTGCTTACCGACCTCGTAGCTCATCAGGGAACGGTCCCCATGATATTCTCCTTTTCCTGCAAAGCAGTATCGGCAAGCGAGATTACAGTCATGGGCAATATGAAGGCAGAGCGCTTTCACCACGGTAGAACGCTGCTTAAAATCCTTAATATAGTTCTCATAGATATCCTCGGTAAATAAGGTACCATCCTTTTTCATCTGCGCAACATCATCCAGTACCTCTTTGATTTGCTGCAGCAGAATCTCGATATCATCCGTAGAATCATCTTCTGGATACTCTTCTGTTTGAAGCAGTTTCTTATATTGAGGCTGCGTATATTTTTCAATCATAGCAGCGATGATATCATCCTTGCTATTCTTTTCGTACATTTCAATAACATCATAGGCTAAATCGTCCACCACATGAACCATACCACTGTTAACATCCAATACGATGTTATAACCATTATTTTTATATTGGTGAATCATCATATATCCTCGCATTCCGCCGCCAACGGCGGCATAAAATCTAAGGAAAGAAACCGTTTTCGGATTCTTTCCGAGTGAAAGTCATTTTTCTTCCACACTTTTTCCTATTTTTCACATAACGAATGGGACTGTCTTAAAATACCCTTGTAAATTAAATTTACAGAAAAGATATTTTGAGGCAGCCCCCTCAGCTCATAATAAATAAAACTTCGCTTTCGCCGTTCTATTATTACAATATAGCGTTGTAATTTAATACATCACTTGTTTTTTCCATTTGCATCGAAATCATATCCAAAGCAAATGTGACCGTTAAGTCCTTATAACTCTATGTATGGTTCCTATTTGTTTTCGCAACTCTGGTTACCAACTGTGCAAGATGTCTTGCAAGCGGATTGACAAGATGTCTGACATTCACCACATCCGCCAGTTTTCATGGACTCTTTTAAATTTCTTGTATTTAAAGTCTTAATGTGTTTCATTGTTCTAACCTCCTATTCAAGTAATGAACTATCCTTTGCGCAAAGATTCTAAACATATTAAATAAGACGAACCGGCAAGACTGCAAATAAACCGTCTTGGAATTCGCATACCATACCATGTTCATCATCCCTGGCTCCGATCGCATATCGCAAGCAAGCCTTGCATATGCTCACTACGCTTTCAGTATATCATATGTAAATGTATAAGAAAAGTGTTTTTTGCAATTATATATTAATGAAATAATGATTTATTTGGAAATTCTATATTGAAACTGTGGTGTACGGTATGATATAATATATCATATCGTAATCAAAACTACTTGATTAATAATTATTTTACAGGACGTAAATTCCATGTAATCAATATAGAATAAACGTGCTTAGAAAGGAATGGTGTTAACCGATGAGCAAATTTGTAATAACAACCGATACCACCAGTGATTTACCAAAAGAATATCTGGAGCAGCATCATGTAAAAGTTTTACCGCTTTACTATAATTTCAATGGTTCTGTATACGGCGGCAAAAATGATCTTGAACCTAAGGTATTTTACGATATGATGCGAGGAGGGGCAATGCCTTCTACTATGGCTGTAAATCCGGAAACCGCCCGCGATCTCTTTATCGAACTTTTAGAGGAAGGGTATGATATCCTACATATCGCTTTCTCATCCGGTTTAAGTGGAAGCTGTTCGGTAGCCGGCACTGCAGCAAGGGAACTTTGTGAAGAGAGACCGGAAGCTAAGATCACCGTGATCGATTCCCTGAGCGCCTCTCTTGGAGAAGGACTTCTTGTACACAAAGCAGTTATAATGAAGGAAAACGGAAAATCAATGGAGGAAATCGCTGAATGGATTGAAAATAATAAATTAAATCTCTGCCATATATTTACAGTCGATGATCTGCATCATCTACATCGCGGCGGACGTGTATCAAAAACCACCGCGATCATCGGGACGCTGATCAATGTTAAGCCCGTTCTTCATGTTGATAACGAAGGCCATCTGATACCGTTAAACAATGTACGTGGAAGAAAGAAAGCCTTAATCGCATTAGCCGATCAGATGCAGTCCCGTACCAAAGGCTTCGATGGTCAGAATGACACTATTTTTATCAGCCACGGCGATTGCCTGGAAGACGCAGAATTTGTTGCTGACCAAATCAAGGAACGTTTTGGAATTCAAAACATTTTAATTAACTATGTTAGTGCTACCATCGGCGCCCATTCCGGTCCCGGAACCGTTGCTCTTTTCTTTATGGGTAACCCAAGGTAAATAGAATTCATCCAGACAAATTGATAAACCAATTTGCCTGATTATAAATAAGACAATTTAGCAAATAAATATACTTGTCTAAAAAAATAGAACGTTATCAATAAAACAGCAGAATCATGCTATCTTATCGATCTCGTTCTATTTTTATTAATCACCCTTTACTTTTTCGAACCTTGGTTATTGCAAATTAGTACTATCTTTTCTACTATTTCTTATCGAAATGATTCTCCTCTATGCAGGCTGCTTACAACTTCCGTAACCCTGTTTTTCGCGTCCTCTCCGCTTGTAGAACCTTGTATATAGTTTACCAGCTCTTCTTTACGGCTATCCGATAAATTAGAGAAATTCGTCATTGCTTCCATATCCAGTGCCAAACGCATTCCAAGCCCTACCGGGAGTTGATGCTCATTATCAATCAAACTCATTCTACCACTCCTCTCCACATATATCTCATCTCTGCCTAATCACAAATCCTCTTTTTTATTATAAATCCGCTTAAATTTTCCCTGCATAATTATTATTTGTTTCTTTGATTAAATTATGAATGAAGAATGTTTCCATAAGCAAAATTGATTTTAAAAATTTTCTTCCTATATTTTTCTTCCAAATTATCATATACTTGCTATTAGTTGATAATCTAATTTGCTTGTCTCAAATGAAAATCGATAGAAAGAAGGTAGACTATGAATACCATAACGATTCGCCCCGAACGACCGGATGACTTTGAAGTCATCTCCAAACTCGTACATGAATCCTTTCGTTACGGTACTCCGTATTCCGACGGAACCGCAGAGGAAAAGCTTGTAACCGAGATAAGAAGTAAGCAATATTATATTCCTGAACTATCCTTTGTCGCAGAAATGAAGGGGAAGATGGTGGGGTATTTTATGCTATCCCATTTTCCAATCAGTAGGCAGCATGAAAACAAATTTCTAATCCTAACTCCTGTTGCAGTAGAATATCAACATCTTCGACAGGGTATTGGCAAAGCAATGATATCCCTTGGACTAGAAAAGGCGAAAGAGCTTGGATATCAGGGTGTTCTGGTCGAAGGCAATCCGGACTTTTATCATATTTTCGGATTTGAAACCTCAACCAAATATGGCATCTATCCCTCCAAAGAGGTGCAGCTTCCTGCTCCCGAATGCCTCATGGTACTAGAATTGTGTAAGGATGGATTATCCCGCATAAAAGGGGAAGTATCCTATGAAATGTATGATTCCATCTAAATAATGATAGGGTGTCATGGTAAGCATAAAAGAAGCTGTTGTAAACGAAACGCGAATGATGCCAGAGCGTCTGTAACCTTCTTGAATTCATCGTAGATAGAGATACCAACAGCTTCTTTTTTGATTCTACTCTTATTCCGCAACTTCCTCTTCCAGAATATTCTTTTCCTTAAATCGAAATACAAACATTAATCCGAACGCGATGATGAAACTGAGGATACAGGAGACCAGAAAGGCGGTAAATCCTTCCCCCATATAAACCACCATGGTGATTAAGGATGGGAAGGCAAGGGAGACCGCTCTCGATTGAAAATGGCCAACAATGCCTCCTCCAATTGCTCCGGATATACAGGCTGCCAGCATTGGAGTCTTATAGGGAACACTGATACTAAAAAGCACCGGTTCCGTAGTACCTAAGATTGCCGTAATGGAACTGGAGATACCGATCGATTTCAATTTCTTATCCTTTGCCATAATACTCACTGCTGCTGCGGCTCCAGCCTGCGCAAACACACCCGGTCCAAGCATAGGCAGGATGGTATCCATTCCGTACACCGCTAAATTATTAATGATCACCGGAACCATTCCCCATTGCAGACCGATCACAACCATCGGTTGCCATACAAAACCCAGGCAGACACCCGCCAGCATCGGACTAAAATTATAGAGTAAGGCATAGGCATGCGCAAGCGCATCACCGATTATCGTACCTACCGGTCCAAATACCAAAAATGCGATCGGGGTAACAATAATGATTGAAATCAGCGGTTTTAAAAATCCTTTGATTGCTCCGGGCAGATAGCGGTCGAGCGGTTTTTCCACAAAATGAAGTAATATAATTGCCAGCAGAATCGGAATAACACTTGATGCATAGGTGACCTGTTTTACCGGAAGTCCAAAAATCTCAAGTCCGGCACCGCTCTCAAAAGCCTCCATGATATTCGGATGCAGCAGAGCTAAAGCGATTAATATAGCTGTAAAATGGTCCGCACCTATCTTTTTTGCCGCAGTATACGCAAGGAATACAGGTAAATAATAAAAGAAACTATCTGCTAATGTATAAAGTATTCGATATATTCCATCCGCTTCCGATAGCATTCCCGTGCTTATGAGTATCATCAGGATACCTTTCAGCACCGCTGCTGCCATCAGTACATTGATAATCGGTATAAATATTCCGGAAATAATATCCATTAATTTATTAAAACTAAATTTCGTGTTTTTATCTTCCTTGATAACTTCCATTCTGAAGGAGCCCTTTCCTTTGTACAAATATTTTGTCGACAGACCGCCATAATGCAGAAGCTAAAAACCCCCCCATTCGGCGGCGTTGCTGCTGCTATACTCTATCCATAGATATACTTAAAAATAGCATAGAAAGAAAGCCGGCATTGCTGGCTTTCTTTTTATTCATTACAATATTGACAACAATTTGCCTATCCTAGGATAATTTTATAAATTCTTCGATTAATCCTTCGTAAGAATGAAGGCTGATTCTCCAGAATTCCGGATCCTCCAAATCTATCTCCGCCTGTTTTGCAGCATCTTCTACGGACATGACCGTAGTTGCCTTTAATAATGCGCGGTATTTTGGCAGAAAGGCTTCTCCTTCGGTCTTATATTTCTCATACAATCCTCTGGCAAATAAACCACCGAACGCATATGGGAAGTTATAGAAGCTTAGGTCTTCACTATAATAATGGCTCTTTACCACCCACATATAAGGATGCATGAAGTTTGGATCCAGACCGTCTCCATAGGATTTTCTCTGTGCATCCAGCATGATTTCATTCAGCTGATCCGCAAACAGGAATCCCTCTCTGCTTTTTTCAAAGACAGCGCTTTCAAATAGATACCGGGAATAAATATCAACGATAATCTGAGTGACATTCTGTAACTGATCTTCAATCAGCGCAAGTTTCTCCATACCATCCGCATCCTTAATCGCAGATTCCATCACGATTGCTTCATTAAAGGTAGAGGCTGTCTCCGCTACCGGCATGCTGTAATCCGTATTTAATGGCAAGTGATCCTGTATCATCATGCCATGATAGGCATGCCCTAATTCATGTGCCAGAGTAACGATGTCGCCAAAGTTACCGGTAAAGTTCGTAAGAATACGGCTCTGCTTTACAAACGGTATGTTTTCACAGAAGGCGCCGCCAACCTTTCCCTTTCTTGGATAGAAATCGATCCAAGCGTTATCAAAGGCTTCCTTCATCATATCTGCCTCATCCTGAGAGAAATTACTAAAATGCCGAATCAGATAATCTCTTGCCTCCTCCACGGTATATTTGCGGCTGCTCTCTCCCATCGGAGCAAGCAGGTCATACCAGGGAAGACCACTTTCATGCCCAAGAACCTTCGCCTTATGCTTTAAGTACTTACGAAATGCCGGAAGATATTCGCGAATTGCCTGCAACAGTGCATCCAAAGTCTCTTTTTTCATTCTTGACTGTGTCAAGGTCATTTGAAGAGGAGATGAATAGCCTCTCAAATCCGTTATGGTATTCACTTGCGTCTTAATATTATTTAAGGAAAAGCTTACCGCATCCTTGATCTTTTCCATCGCTATTAATTCCGCTTCATAAGCTTCCTTACGAACCGCCGGATCTTTGTCATGAGCCAGATTTCGTACCTCCGATAAGGTGATGATCTTTCCCTTATATTCTACCTCCAAAGTAGAGGTTAGAAAGCTTTGCATGCTGTTCCATGCGGATCCCGCAGAAATATTCAGTTTTGCGATAGCATCCTCCACATCATCATCAAGAAGATGCTTTGCATCCTCGCTTATCTCCGACAATATGAATTCATAGCCTTTTAATTCCGGATATTTTTCAAAAATTTCCGAAAGGTTTTCCACTCTTGCAATATATTTCTTGATCGCAGCTAAAGATTTGGAAGCTTCACTTACCTTCCGCTCGATCACGTTGACCTGATTGGTTATCTCACTATTAGAGGTATTCGCGTATTGATTTAATCCCGTATAGGCAATCAAGGAATAGGATAAAACATGATAGCGCTCCAGGTATTTCACTGCCTTAACCAGATTCTCTTCTTTTAACGGACCGGACGAAAGCGTCTCACTGAAAGTTTTTATTTCCGTTGTAAGACGTGCCAGCTCTTCTTTATCTTTCTGATACTTTACATCATCAAATCCTTTATACAATACATCCAATGACCATTCTTTATTCATCTTAATATCCATGCCCTTTCTTGACCACCTGCAAACTTTGAGCCTGCGCGGCTTTTTTACGCATTACTTTTCTTTTTTTCTAATCGAAGCAAATATTCTTTGATCGGAAGCCCTCCGCCATACCCGATCAGCCTGCCGTCCGCACCGATCACCCGATGGCAGGGTATCATGATTGGAATCGGATTACGGTTGTTTGCCATCCCTACGGCTCTTGCCGCTTTGGGATTGCCTGCCTCTGCAGCCACTTGTCCGTAGCTTCTTGTTTCCCCATAGGGAATGCTTTGCAGCACCTTCCAAACGCTTTGTTGAAATTCTGTCCCTCTGGGGTTTAATGGTACCTGAAATTCCTTTCGAAACCCCTTAAAATATTCAGATAGCTCTTGAAATGCTTCCCTGATAAGTTCAGTTTCCTCCCATACTCTATCCGAAGCTGCCGGATCCGTATCCGCAGAGCAGCCCGGTTCACCGCTTTGTGTGTTTCGTGCACCAGGAAGGAACCTGATTTCAGTAATCGCGCTGCCATCATCAAGAATTCCTATTCTCCCAATTGGCGTATTATAGCAAAACAGGTGCTCCATCATTTCCTCCTCCAATCTGTATCTTACTGTATCTCTGGTACCGTCTGAAAATCGATATATGATTAAGAGTCAAAAGCCTTCCTAACAAATAGTCTTCATCAATTTGCATAAATCCAATAAAACCCAGGGGTAATCGGAAGATCGTATTTCCAAAAAGTGATTACTTTATTGGTAATTGTAGCATATTCTTATAGGGTTGTGAATTGATTTTTCCTTGATAAAACCGACTTTTGCAATGGTATCCCTTATTCTCGTATATTCGCCTACCGGAACAGGTACCTTGCAGATTGTTATCATAACATCCTTCCCCCACAGGTCCTAAGTTAACGGTTCATGAAGCCCATTATACACGCGAACAGATCCTTTGTAAATTTAGTTATACCAATTGATAACATTTATCCTGTAGCAAACCATCGCAACTCGAATTTTGTCATAATTAACCTCATTTCTGCGCTGCCTTTTGCGTACAAGTTTGTGGACGTGGCACAGACACAAACCTTGCTGAGTGAAAAATTCTCAAATCTTTCAGTCTTTTATTGACTTCGGAGGAATAATTGTCTAAAATTTAATTGTATACTATTAAAAATAAGACGAAAGCCTTATGCGAATCAAAAGCTGCCACAAGTTACTGCAACGCTTCAACCTGCTGTATATTTGCAGCTGTTCAGAAAGGGGTTTAGCGGATCTTCCGCGCGTAAAATGAAAAAGGAAAACAGTAATCAAAGAAACAAAAAAGTCACACCAAATACAGCAAGTAACCGATATGAAGCCCTCCGGCTGGATAATCAGCTTTGCTTTTCGCTCTATGTCTGCTCAAAGGAAATCATCAAAAGATACAAGCCGTTATTGGAACCGTATAAGCTTACCTATACGGGTTATATCGTCATGATGGCTCTCTGGGAAAAGGATAATATCACCGTCAAGGACTTAGGTTCCAGACTCTACCTAGACTCCGGAACACTGACTCCCGTATTAAAGAAGCTGGAAGCCCTTGACTATATCAAACGGGTACGCAGCAATATGGATGAACGTAATGTGTATATCCAGCTGACGGATAACGGGGTGGATTTAAAAGATAAGGCACTCCCGATTCCGGAAAAATTAATCTGCTCTATGAACCTTAGCCTGGAAAATGGCAAAAAGCTGCTGGACGAGCTTCACCAAATCATGCGTTTATTCACAAAACCGTAGATTCTTGATATAGGTTTGCTTCATAAGGCCGCAAATACTCTGCCGGTTCCATATAATTGGATAAAAGTAATTCGCCCGGCATATGGGCGGCAGGTTTTTTTATCGGTTTCCCACTTAGATTACATTCGATATAATAGACCTCTCCATCCAGCTTTCTATAATAGGTAAATAGATCCTTTTTCTTACGGTTAATTATCACAAATTCACCATAGATCAGGGCTTTGCCGGTTTTTCTAAGATGAATCAGGCGGCGGTAGAAATGATAGACAGAGGATGAATCCTTTCGCTGCTCTTCTACATTCCATTCCTTATAATCCTCATCGCTGCATATCCAGGGGATTCCTTTTGTGAAGCCGGCATTCTCGGTGTTTTCCCACTGCATCGGTGTCCTGGCATGATCCCGGCTGCCGCTTAATATTTTTTCAAATGCTGCCTTTTCTCCGATCTTCTCCTTTAATTCCTGATACAAATTGATGCTTTCCACATCCCGAAGCTCCTCCATCGAATGAAACTTTTTATTCACCGAGCCAATTTCCTGTCCCTGAAAAATAAACGGTGTTCCCCGCAATGTCAACTGCACCATTGCCAGAAGCTTCGCTAAAACCGTACGGTAAGCCGGATCCGGATTGACCTTGGATACCATTCTTGGATTATCGTGATTCTCATAGAATAAGGACATCCAGCAATGCTTCCCGTAATGCTCCATCCAATCCGTCATATATTCCTTTAAATAATTCAAATCGTATCGATAATCATCAAAACGGACATGGCCCGGCGTCTCCAAATGATCAAAGGAGAATACCATATCCAGCTCTTTCCGATAATCCGCTGTCAGAAGCTGACTCATCTTCCTTCCGACACCGGGAGTTTCCCCAACGGTAAATGCCTGATATGGTTCGAAAGCTTCCGCCTTTAAATTTTTCAAATACCGGTGCAGCTTAGGACCGTAATAATAATACTCAATGCCGTAGTATCCCATAAGCTTTCCTATCGTATCATCCCCGTTCGGAAGCCCTTCTTTTTTGGATATGTAATTGATTACATCCAGCCGAAAGCCATCGACTCCCTTCTGCAGCCACCAGCGAATCATAGTTTCAATTTCCTGCCGCAATTCTTCATTTTCCCAATTCAGGTCCATCTGCTTCTTGGAAAATAGGTGCAGGCACCAGGCATCCAGCTCCTCATAATAATTCCAGGCGGAACCGCCAAAGAAAGAGCTCCAGTTATTCGGAGCGTTCTTATCTTTCGTCTTTCGAAACATATAGTAATCCTTATATTTCGAATCCGGATCCTGAAGCGCCTTCTGAAACCACGGATGCTCGTCAGAGGTATGATTTACGACCAGATCCATGATCAGCCGCATATCTCTGGCATGCACTTCCGTAAGCAGCCGATCAAAGTCTTCCATCGTTCCGAATTCCTTCATAATACTATAATAGTCCCGGATATCATAGCCATTATCATCATTTGGAGAATCATAAATAGGCGAAAGCCAGATGGCATCCACCCCAAACTCCTTCAGATAATCCAACTTTGCTATTATTCCATTGATGTCTCCGATTCCGTCTCCGTCGGAATCCATAAAGCTTCTTGGATAAATCTGATAGAATACTGCCTCCTTCCACCATGCCGGCTGAACCTGCCCTGGATCCTCCCGCGGTACCTCCATCTCACTGCAAAGAAGCTCCAACAAGGAGGTAAAGAAGCCCTCTCCCAGAGATTTCTTCGTTAATGCCGCAATCGTTTTTAAGCGCAGATTTCCTATAATCGGATTTGTCACAAGCTTATCGCTCTTATTCATTTGTAACAGAACCTTATGCAGGATATCATGGCCTACCGGATTGGCATAGATCTCCTTGATTTTTGAGTCCATACATAGCGGCTTTACCTGAATTTCCTTATTTTCTGATTCCATACGCAGCGGATCCCCCATTTTTATTAACCTCCTCCTTTTTATTCCTTCCTATCTTTTCTATATCCGTGCTATTTCTTGTTCATGTATTTTATAGCTTCCCATCCTAAGGATCATTCCTCTTATGTACCATTACGTACTTCATTCCAAGTATTGCGTTTTTTGCAATGCTTTGGGGAGCACGTGTTGCAAATGAAATAGGTTTCCTATTACTTATTAATGCATAAATCTTGCAAATTGATGAAATTAGCTGTCTCAATTACATAATTTTCTTTAATAAAGAAAGCTTCTTTCGGTAAGGCGGATATCGGAGTGGGATATCGAGCAGATTGGATTTCTTTAATACCCCTTTTTTGTGAGAAAAGGTAGCATAGCTTGCCTTTCCGTGATAGCTGCCCATTCCGCTCTCCCCGACACCCCCGAAGGGCATGTGAGACGTAGCCAGATGAACAATGGTATCATTAATGCAGCCGCCCCCATGCGATACCATTTTTAATACATACTGCTCCTGTTTTTTATTGTTGGTAAATAGATAGAGCGCCAAAGGCTTCGGACGCTTGTTAATCTCTGTAACGGCTTCTCTAAGATCATGGTAGGTGATCACCGGAAAGATTGGTCCAAAGATTTCCTCCGCCATGACTGGGCTATCCCAGGACACCTGCGTTAATACCGTTGGTTCGATCCGCAGACTCTCCTCATGAGATCCTCCGCCGTGGATAATCTCACCGCAATCCATAAGAGAAAGCAGACGGTTAAAGTGCTTCTCGTTCACGATTCTTGGATAATTGGGATTCATGCAGGGATGCTCTCCATAGAACTGCCGGATGTATCGCTTAATATAACCGAGCAGCTCATCCTGTATCGTATCCTGCACCAGTAAATAATCCGGCGCAACGCAGGTCTGCCCGGCATTCAGGAATTTACCCCAGACGATCCGCTTTGCAGCCAGCCGCAGATCGGCAGTTTCCTCCACGATGCACGGACTCTTCCCTCCAAGCTCCAGGCAGACCGGTGTCAGATACTGTGAAGCTGCCTCCATAACAACCCTTCCAACACCAGGGCTGCCGGTAAAGAAAATGAAATCAAATTTTTCCTTAAGCAGGCTCTGATTGGCTTCTCTACCTCCCTGAACGACGAAAGCATAGGATGCCGGAAAAGCGTCCTTTATAATCTGTTCAATCACTTTAGACGTATTCGGCGAATACGCGGAAGGCTTAATAACTGCACAGTTTCCCGCAGCAATAGACCCGATAAACGGTTCCAGAGCCAGCTGAAACGGGTAATTCCACGGAGCCATAATAAGTACTGCACCATATGGCTCCGTATATACTCTGCTGACCGACGGAAATTGTACGACCGGTGTTTGAACCAGCTTCGGTCTTGCCCACCGTTTCAGATGTTTCCTTACAAATCGAAGTTCCTCATACACCATACCGACTTCCGTCATATACCCTTCATAGTCCGACTTATTTAAGTCTTTTTTTAATGCTTCTAAAATCTCCACTTCATGACGCTGGATGGTCTTATGAAGCCGATCCAGCTGTCTTAATCGAAAATCCAAATCTCTGGTTTTTCCGGTTGCAAAGAAAGCTCTTTGCTTTTTTAAAATAGCTTCTATATTCTCCATAAGTTCCTTTCTTTATCCTTATCCTAATGCTACGTCCAGCAGCATCATAACAGCAAATCCTAGCATAGCTCCGATGGTTCCCACATTGGAATGGTGCTTATCCCCCTGTGCCTCCGGGATCAGCTCCTCTACAACAACATAGATCATTGCACCGGCTGCAAAGGACAGGGCGTAAGGCAGGATGGGTTTCATATATACGACCGCTATAGCACCTAATACACCGGCAATCGGTTCTACGAGACCAGATGCCTGACCGTAGAGAAAGCTCTTCCATCTTGATAAACCTTCTCTTCTTAAAGGAACGGAGACAGCGGCTCCCTCCGGAAAGTTTTGTAGTCCAATTCCAAGCGCAAGAGCCGTCGCCCCGGTAAGCGATGCTGCCGGAAAGTCTGCCGTAATCGCACCGAAAGCCACACCGACTGCCAGCCCCTCCGGTATATTATGCAGGGTAATTGCTAGTACCAGAAGTACACTTCTCTTTAAGCCAGTCCTCATACCCTCTGGCTCCGACGCTCCGGCATGAAGATGGGGCATAATAATGTCCACCAGCCATAGGAAGGCGCCGCCAACGAGAAAACCGACCACGGCAGGAACCCAAGCGATCTGCCCCGCTTCCTCCGCCATGTCAATTGCAGGAGCAAGTAAGGACCAGAAGCTTGCAGCAATCATGACACCGGCTGCAAATCCCAGCATTCCGTTCAGTACCTTTTTATTAATTGTCTTAAAGATAAATACCGTTGCTGCCCCCAGTGCTGTTACAAACCAGGTAAATAACGTCGCAATTAACGCTTGAAGCACCGGGCTAAGTTCCAGAAACCAATTCATATTTCATTCCTCCTTATCTTAATATTACCGAAGTAATCCCTTCGTAATCGTAAAACTTTCTAATTCAGTTCATTGTATCCATGAAATGAATGTTACTAAAAGCCCTCTTATCAAATCATCTTCATCAATTTGCACAAATCAAGGTAAACTTACGTAATAGGAAACAATGCACTACACTGTTATTATATCAGAATTTTTCCAGAAAAAGAATACAATAACCATGAAAAATATGTCACATGTTCTATTGGCGTTACTGTTCACACATGGGCAAAGTCTATCCTATGATTTCGACAAATGATATCCGACAAGGAGTATTTGCATTCGTTGGTACTTTGGCTCCGTATTTTGGAGCCTTATGTACCGCTACGTAATGAAGCTTAAGCGAGAGCGTCTCCGATTCGGATACATTTGACGAAATCATAACATGGTATA
>SVEA01000215.1 GCA_015057615.1 Lachnospiraceae bacterium
GCATTGCACAAAACGCAATCCTTGGATTGAAGTACGTAGTGGTGCGTACCAACGACTTCAAACAGTTGCGGCGATTACAAGCAAGCTTGTATCTCCTCATTCCGTTTTTATTATAACATGAACAAAAAACAGTTCATGATCTCTAGCTCCGATCGCATATTACAAGCAAGCTTGCATCTCCTCATTCCGTTTTTATTATATCATAATTGGCAGAAAAAACAATATTTTTGCAGTCCATCCGAAACCTTAATACCAATTTATCCCCCCAAGCTACTCGTCTTCCTCTTCAAACGGTTCTATATGGGCAATAATTTGCGCATTTTGATTAATGTTTTCCCTTATTTTATCTTCGATATGATGGGTAAGCTCATGCGATTTTTCTACACTCATATCCGGTTCCGTCATAATATGCATATCAATAAATAATTCATTTCTGCTTCCGCGGCTGCGAATATCATGGATATCTTTTACCTGTTCAAAACTCATTGCAAGACTTTTTATCTGCTCCTTATCCACCACTGCCTTATCCAGCAGGATTCCGCTATTATCCTTAAATATCTCTATTCCTGCGTATAGGATAAACCCGGCTACGACAAAGGATGCTATGGGATCAATAATAACCGGAATACCCAAATGAATCCCCGCCAAAGTAATTAGCACACCAATGGATACAAAGATATCACTTCGGGTATGCATCGAGTCGGAAATCAGAATCTGACTTTCCAGCTGCTTTCCTCTGCGATATTCAAATATGCAGACAAATACATTGATGCAAAGAGTAACTAGTAAAAGGACCAAGTTTTCCAGGGAAACCTCCGGCTTCACCGGATGGAACAGCCGTAGGACTGCTTCCACAAAAATCTTACCGCAGATAACAAACAGCATTAGTGCAATAAACAGCCCGGCAAGCATCTCGAATTTCTTATGACCATAGGGATGGTCTTCATCGATCGGTTTGGATGCGAATTGGATTCCTATCAGCCCAACGATATTGGAAGAGCCGTCTGTTAAGGAATGAAAACCATCCGCCGTCATACTTGTACTATGAATCATTACTCCGATGGCAATTTTTATTGCCGCTACGGCAAAATTTGCAATTAGTATAATTCCCAACACCTGTTTCACTTTCCTATAGTTTATATCCAAAACCAAATCCTTCCCTTCGATAATTATTCCATAGAACAAACATTTCATTGCTGTTTACTGTAAAAACCATATTTTCTCTGCCAAAATTGAATCTCACTTTCCTTAAGATAAAGAAAAACCTGTGAAACTATATTAATACTATAGTCCCACAGGTTACAATTCCTGCTGCCATACAAGAAACATCTGATTCATTCAAAATAAAATGAAATACATTTTCTGTTTTCTTCAGGCCCGGCCTCATGCATTCCGATAAAGGTAGAAAAAATGCATCGCCTGCTCTATTTCAGAGATGCGATTCAATTGTTATACCAATATATTCAGCCCTGCTTGTCTTTGACCGCTTTCTATTCCGTTAATTTTTTCGTTACCATTTCATGCTCTTTGGCAAGCTCCTGGTATAATTGTATTGCATTCCAATATTGATTGGTTAAGGTGAGGACCGCTTTATAATTAATTCGTCCAACACCGCTCTTTCTCAATGCCAGCAGTACCTGATCCACCATTGTTCCGGTAATTCCCGCCATCAAAAGCATTTCATCCTTAAAATCTTCCCCATCGTACTTTTCTTCGACCGAAGCGATTTCCCTCACTCCTGCCAGGTAACCAAGCGGCTGGAGATAATCCTCTTTGCTGATAATCTTGATCCTTATGCCAAGAGGCAGCAATGCCCTGGTAATCTTATGTACTCTGGATTTATCGGTAAAATTAAATAGTAAAACACTGGCTTTCATTTGTCCGCTCCTTTCTGTCTTTCGTAAAACTCTTGATATGAGTGTCAAAAGCCTTTCCTAACAAAATTGGCTTTTGATACTCATATTACTCTTTAAATTTGATAACCCGCCGTTTTTATTCGGCTTCTTTCAAATAATTGGTTACCGCATATAGAATCTTACCATCGTATTCCACTCTGGACCAGCCGTTCTCTCCGATCCCGGTTCGAACTGCAATATCGCCATTGTGCAATACCGCCGCAACCGTATCTTCCACTTCTGTGCTGGGAACAAGCCGCAGATTCGTTACTTCTTTGGCAGTCACCTTCTCGTTAACCTCGGTAAAGTGAATCCCTGCTTCCGGATTATCCACTGATGGATTCGAATTTTCCTTATGGTTCAAATCGGTCGTTAAATATTTACTTAAAGCATATAATACCTGTCCCTTATATTCCACTTTGGACCAGCCATTGTCTCCGATCCCGGTTCGAACTACAACATCTCCATAGTGTAAAGCCTCTATAATGGTATCCTCACTCTTCGTACTCGGTTCACTGCGAAGGTTGGTCTTCTCCTTTGCCGTTACCTCTTCCTTCACTTCTTTATAAATAGGTCCGGTTTCTTCGGGGGTAGGTTCGGGAGCTTTATATTTTAAATCCGTAGTTAAATAGCTGCTTACTGCATACAAAGTCTTTCCTTTATACTCCAGCCTGGACCAGCCGTTCTCCGCAATTCCGGTTCTTTTTGCAGTGTCACCATTTTTTAATACGGCAACCACGGTATCCGCATCTGCGGTAGATGGAACTGATCTGAGATTTGTCTCAATCTTTGCTGTCACCGTTTCCTTAACTTCTTTAAACGGAATTAAGTCTGCGGGATCTGCAGAAACCTCTTTCTGAGGTGTGTTATCCTTCGCCTTTGCAATCTTCTTATAACCAAAATAAGCAACATTCAGATCCACCGGCTTTTCAACCCCAGAGACCGTACCCTTGCTGGTATATTGCCACATAGCATGCGTTCCGGAATAGGAAGATTTCGATTCGGTATCAAAACGATCCGGATACTGTGCAATCCAGATCTTATAGCGCCGGCTTAAGGTATCCGCATTCCACTGTGCATTCTGCTCCATTTCATTCTTCGCCGCATAGAACATCGGTGTATACCCCTGCTCCTTCATATAATCCAAAAATGCAATTGCCGCATCGGTACGCGCATCCTTGGAAATCCCGTACTGCCTGTTCTCCGGATTCGTAAATCCCTCACAGTTATAAGCGACTGGATAGGTAATGGGATAAGGTGCAATAAACTCCGTGACCCATGCTGCTTCCTCTTTCGCCTCTTTCTTGCTTAATGCGGTAGAAAAGAAATAAACTCCAATCATAATACCATTTTTTGATGCCTGCTGCAAATTATATTTGGCATAGGGATCTTCCACAATAACGCCGCTGTCCAGGGTCCGATAACCTACACGAATCATGGCAAATTGAACCCCGGCATCCTTTACCCGCTTCCAATCAATAATGCCCTGCCATTTTGCCACATCAATACCGTATGTAATCTTGTTTTCCTTGTCTTTAGAAATAGCAATATCCTTTATATCCATTTTCACTCCGGTGGTTCCCTGCAACTGCGGATCCTGCCCGGATTGCGCTTCCTCGTTTATCTCATTTAGGTCTATCCCCGGTAAATTCTCATCCCCGGTAGTCATATCCGGTGTTACCGCAGGATCTTCGCTCGGCTCTCGACTCGGTGCGTTAGTAGGCAAAACTGCGCTATCTATTTCTTCTCCCACCGCATCCTTGGTATTCGGGGTCTTCCCTCTCCCCGCGATTGCAAATACAAGGTAAATAAGAAGAGACAGCATCAAAATGGATGCGAAGCAAAGAAATATTACCCTATTAACATGATTTTTTAGAGAACCAGTAAGAATATCCCAAATCTTTTTCATAGTTTTCCTCATTTCTGCGCTGTCTTTTGCGCATTACAAGTTTGTGGATGCGGTTTTTTACGCACTGTAGCGTTTGTGGACGCCGCATAAGACATAAGTAAGTGAAATTATATTTTCTATATCATAATTGAAGAATTCCGCTTTTTCAATCCTTAACATTCATTTTACTGCTATTACCTGCTTTTGGATTTTATTGGTATCGCATTCCTGTCTCAATCCCGCAGGGAAGATAACCGCATCATTGGATAATAACCACACACTCTTTTTTGAAACCTAAAATGTGATATACATCATTAACGCGAAAAGGGCGTCGCATATTTGCAACAGCCCCGTTCATGTTTTTTTAACTGATATCATCTAGCAAAATTGCTCTACGTTAACTGCGAAATTTCCCTCCATTATTTAAAAATATCAATCAGATCTCTCATCGTTGATAAAGGATAGGTTGCAAGCGGGTCATCTGCCGCATCTCCGATTCCAGCGCTATCCATGCCGCCTGCATGTGCGGCTTCGATACCCGCTTTTGCATCCTCCACCACGAGGCACTGACCGGCTTCCTTCTTAAGAAAGCCGGCCGCTTTCAGAAACACTTCCGGATTCGGCTTTGATTGCGTAATATTGTTTCCATCCGATACTGCATCGAAATAGTCACCCAAACCAATCTGTTTTAAAATCAACCTGGCATTCTTACTAGAGGATCCAATCGCCAATTTCAAACCGAGCGTTCTAAGATCATTTAAGGTATCCTTTACTTCCCTGCTTAAATCCTGCGGTGACATTTGCTCTAAAAGCTTTTTATAGATTATATTCTTTTCTTCTGCCAAGCTCTCTTTCTCTTCTTTTGCCAGCGGTTTCCCCGGATATCTTTCTAAAATAATATTCAGACTCTCCATGCGGCTGACTCCCCGCAGCCGATGATTTATCTTCTCATCAAAATAGATACCGAGCTTATCTGACAGCTGCTTCCAAGCTTGATAATGATACCGGTCCGTATGGCAGATCACTCCGTCCAAATCAAAAATAATTGCTTCATATTTCATATTCTATATCCCGTCTTCCTAATTCTATCATCCTACTGCCTTTTCCATCTAAGCCGATTCGAGCAAGTGGTGTATATATACTGTATCTCTATGCGGTCCCATATTCTATGCATTTTATATCTCTGTACAATCCTATATTTCTCTATACAATCCTATATTTCTCTATAATTCTGTACATTTATGCCATACGGTGCCATGCTGCGTAAACCTCATAATACTTAACTTCCCATTCTCCTATCATAAAACATTCCGGAAACATAAGGTAATTCCTACACAACCAGAGTATCCTTTAGCTCATAGCGCTTTCCTCGGATAAATACCTTCTTTGGACTTCCCTTCAACAAGGAGAATTTACTCCCCATCGAATTGATTTCCACGAAAAGCTGACTGTCTTCATAATTTATTTTAAAACGGTATTCCCTCCATTGCTTTGGTATTGAGGGAGCGAAATGAATCCCGTCCTCTTTGATACGCAAACCGGCAAACCCGTAAACGATTGCCATGTAGTTTCCGCCCATATTTGCCGTGTGGATGCCGTCCTTCGTATTCTTATGGGTATTAAATAAATCCAGTTTCGCCGAATCACCAAAGTATTCATATGCTTTTTCGGTAAGTCCCAGCTTGGAAGCTACAATACTAAAAATGCAGGTGGACAGCGAGGAATCATGTGTCGTTATCTTCTCATAATAATCAAAGGAATTCCGTATCGTCTCCAGAGACTGGGCATCCTCGAAGATAAAATGCGCCAGCACAGTATCCGCCTGCTTACATACCTGATATCGATAGAGATGCAGGGGATGATAATGCAGGAGCAGCGGAAATTCCTCCTTTGGTGTATGCTCCAAATCCCATACCTTCTTTTGCAGAAAGGAATCGTCCTGCGGATTAATTTTCAGCTTCTCATCATAAGGAAGGTACATACACTTTGCTGCCTGATCAAATTCTTTGATTTCCTCCTCCGCGAGGTGTATCTTCTCTACAACCGGTGACAGCTTCTTCTCTTCTTTTAACAGATGATAAAACTTGACCGCCCAATTTAAATTATGTTGTGCACATACATTGGTATAGTAATTATTGTTCACCATACAGGTATATTCATCCGGACCGGTCACACAGTTGATACGGAAGGAACCCCGATAATAATTGCCAACATCCATCCAAAGCCTTGCTGTCTCAAAAAGGATCTCTGCCCCTTTTTCCGCTATAAATTCAATGTCTTTCGTAGAAAGATAATAAGCGGTAACTGCATGGGCAATGTCCCCATTGATATGGTATCCGGCGGAACCGGAAGGATAATATCCGGAACATTCTGTACCCATAATGGTTCTCCATGGATACAAAGCGCCTTTTTTATGTCCCAGAATGCGGGCATTCTCCCTTGCCTTTTCGAGCGTCCGATAGCGGAAGGAGATCAGATTCTTCGTTATCTCTGGCTCCGTAAGATTAAAGAAGGGTTGAATGTACATTTCCGTATCCCAGAAATAATGTCCCTCGTATCCTTCCCCACTTAAGCCCTTCGCAGCAATATTACAGTATTCATCCTTACCGACGGACTGTATCAGCTGATACATGTTGTAATTCACGGCAGCCGTTAAATCATCGTCGCCCTCAATTTCCAGAAAGCAGCGATCCCAGTATTCCTTAAGGTATTCCTTCTGATAATGATATAACGTCGGAAGGGACAGCTTAAGCGCTTTCTCCATTTCTTCCATCGCACCCTTTAAACAATCCTTCTCGCGAAGGGAATCGTCCTTCTCACGAAGGGAGTAATCCTTCTTTCGAAGGGAGTAATCCTTCTTTCGAAGGGAGTAATCCTTCTTTCGAAGGGAGTAATCCTTCTTTCGAAGGGAGTAATCCTTCTTTCGAAGGGAGTCGCTGAATACGGTGTATTTTGTCAGAGTAACCGTTTCCTTTTCCTCGATGGAGGTTTGAATTGCCGCTTTGGCGCTATGCCCCTCTATCTTCGTCTTTAAGGAACCCGGTTTTGACAAAAGATGTTTTACACCGGTACATACCGATAAACCCGACCTTACCGTGTGCGATACCAGGTAGGAAGCCTCCTCTTCCAGGAAGGCTCTTCCCGCCATCAGATATCTTGCACTGTCCCTTGCGATTCTTGGATCATTACTGTTGCTGTAATTACTTACTTCTCCGATGTGTAAGGATTCAAACTCCAGCGTACCGGAGAAATTCAATGCTTTGACTGCATATTCAATGGTAAAGAGGGATAATTGATAGAAGGAAGTCATTCTTTTTATAACGATTTCAACTTCATTTCCGTTCGGAGCGCGCCATACGATGCTGCGTCCGGTGATTCCCTGTTCCATGTCCAGCCATCGTTCGCTGCTAAGAACGGTTCCCTCAAACATATTGAAACGAATCCCATTGATCTTTAAAAATATCGATTGCGTATCCGCGATATTTAACATGGTCTGCTTATCCTCTACCAGGCCATAGAGCTTTTCTGCCTGCTTCATCTCGGCAATATCATAGAATCCATTGATATAGGACCCGCGGATGGTATCATAACCCTCCGGATAGCCTTCCTCAAAATTAGAACGAATCCCGATGTATCCGTTCGCATTATGAAACACCGTTTCATTCACCATTAAATCGTTATTATCTATGCTTAAATTATCTACTTTATAAACTAGTTGTTTTGATCTCATTACTTCCTCCAAAAATTTATCCTATAGCTTGACCGCCCCTGCTGCGACTCCTTTTACAATATGCTTCTGCGCCGCCAGATAGAAAACAATAACCGGAATGATGGTTAGTGTCAGACCTGCCATTGCCAAATTCCATTCGATTGTGAATTGTCCAAAGAAGGATGCAGTGGATAACGGAATCGTCCGGCGCGCTTTATCTGAAATTGCCAGGGAAGGCAAAAGGTAATCGTTCCATATCCAGATTACGTCAAGGATCATAACGGTAACCGTCGTCGGCTTGAGCATTGGAAATACGATTTTCCAGAACACTTTAAATTTATTGCAGCCGTCAATCGTAGCCGCCTCCTCTAAGGATACCGGAACTGCTTTAATAAAACCGTGATACAGAAATACCGCCATACTTGCGCCAAAGCCTATATTCATATAGATCAGGCCGCCCAGGGTATTCAGCATCGGAATATGCAGCGTATCTCTAATCCAGCCCATCACCTGCATGAGCGGCATCATAATGGTCTGGAACGGAATGATCATGGTTGCAACAAAGATCGCAAAGATACATCTACTCAGCCGATTATTATAACGTACCAACATCCATGCAGTCATGGAGGATAAAATTACAATAAATGCGATAGAAACAACGGTTACGATCAGTGAATTTCCGAAAGCCCGCATAAAATTCATTTTTCCCATGGCAGTTACGTAATACTCCAGCGTAAAGGTTTCTGGAGGAGCCATCATATTCGTATAAAGCTCCTGCCGGTTCTTAAACGAATTGACGATAACAATGTAGATCGGGAACAAATAGCAAAGGCAGAGAGCAAGAACGAAAAGCTGCAGTAAGAATTTTCCCAGACGTTTCATTACATTTCCACCTCCCGTTTCTTTGTAATGGCTACCTGAATTAACGTAATAGATGCAACTGCGATGAAGAAAATAATGGCTTTCGCCTGACCGTATCCATAGTTATTCAGCGAGAAAATTTCATTGTAAATGTTCATTGCCATCATTTCCGTTGCATTATTCGGTCCTCCGCCGGTCAAGGACACATTGACATCGAAGATCTTAAAACAGTTCGATAATGTCATGAAAAGGCAAATTGTAAAAGAAGGCATGATTAAAGGAAATTTTATATGAAGAAGTGTCTGCCAAAAGCCAGCACCATCCACTTTTGCTGCTTCTATAACATCCTCTGGTATGCCTTGAATACCGTTAATGTAAATGATCATAATATAACCTGCCATTTGCCAGGTCGTTACAATAATCATTGCTGCCAGAGCATATCTTGGATTAAGAAGCCAGCTGAAGAAGAAATGATTCCACCCAGTTGTCTCCCCGATCATTTTAAACACATCCGTAAATATAAATTTCCAGATATATCCCAAAATCAGTCCGCCGATTAGGTACGGCATAAACAGCATTGTTCTGACGACATTTCGTATTTTTAATTTACCGGTAACCAAAAGTGCAAAGAAAAGCCCAAGCGCATTGATCACCGCTACCGAAATCACGGTAAATAGTACGGTATGCAGTGCGGATGTAAGAAATCTTTGATCCGAAAATATTCGGGTAAAATTCTTCATACCTACAAAAGTCTTTTCATTCAGGGGCATTCCATCCCATGAAATAAAGGAGTATCCTATTCCAATAAGAAATGGTACAATTACAACAGTTGTAAATATATAAACCAAGGGAATTACAAATAATGCGTACCAAGCATTATCCTTCTTTCTTCTCATAACTAGCCTCCTCATATAGTGAGAAATCTAACATCGACTTAAGCGTTATAAAGAAGATGTTAGATTTCTGATGGTTCTTTATGTTATCTTATACTCCCCTATTTATTGGCCAGCCTGAACAAAAGCATCCGTTAATTTTACCAAGAAGTCTGTTCCTGACATATTCGTAGTGAAGAACTCCTCGGTAACCGGTTTAAGATATACATCAACGATACCTGCAGGCCACTCATTCATCGGCCAGCTAATGGTCTTACTAGCTGCGGCATATTCTGAAACAGCCTGGGACAAGGGATCCATATTCGGGTTTTCCATATTTGATACCACCGGGATAAATCCAAATTCTTCCATCATGTACTTTTCACCGGTTTCACTGGTATATAGCCAATTTATGAAATCTTTACCTGCCTGAATTTCCTCAGGGGAAGCCTGTGAATTCACATACCAGCAGGTAGGAACACTGACTGCAAGTTTATCATTACCGGTTACCGGTAATGGCATCATACCCATGTCAAAGGTTACATCATAATCCTTGAACATGCCATAGCTCCAGTTACCCTGATGGATGGAAGCGGATTTGCCGGTTGCGAAATCACCGGTTTCCTTATCATAGGTTACTTCTAGAGGATTGTTCGTATATTCACGGATCGCTTCCATAAACTTAGCAAACTCTACAAATTCCGGTGTATCCTGCAGCTTCACTTCACCAGCTACTAATTTATTGATATAATCGACCGGGTCTGCCTGCAATGCGAATGGTGTATTTAAAATATGGCCGATCAGGAAATAGCTTTCTTGGGATAAGCTAAAGCCATTTACACCGGCAGCTTTCTGATCCTGCAGCATTTTTACAAAGGAATCGTAATTGGTTACCTTGGAAGCATTAATAAGATCTTTGTTATACACAAGTCCAAAGCCTTCCATTGTATATGGGATACCAACAACCTTACCATCGATTTCATTCGCCATATTTGCTGCAATATTATTAACAAAAGAAAGATCGCTTAAATCAGCTAAGTAAGCTTTTAGCTCTTGGGACTCTGCACCAGGAGCAAGGGAGAATACGGTAGGACCCTGATTATTACCAAGCTTAATCTTTAACTGTTGAAGATAATCATCCCCCGTGGTTCCCCACACTTCAACTTCAACACCGGTTTCCTCGGTATATGCTTTTGCACATGCTTCTAACTGATCTGTAATCTCAACCTTAGACTGGAAAATGACAATTTTATCTGCTGCCTTGGTTCCGTTTCCTTCTTGATTGTCGGAAGCGGCTTTTGTCGGCGTGGGATTTGTGCCATCTTTACCGGTTTCTTCTTTTTTTCCACATCCAGTAAGTGCCGCGCTCATTACCAGAGTTGTTGCTAGTAAAATAGTAAATATTTTTTTAAATTTCATTTTGCACCCTCTCCTTTAATATGAAAATTAATAAAACGTTATACCAGTATAATATTCTATTTTTCCCGCATTGTCAATATTAATTAATTTATTTCATATTTATCACATTATTTTTGTGTATATTGTATATTTTATGCATAGAAAAAACCACGTGATGAAGATTTTTGTTGTTAATTTTCACGTGGTTTTACTAAAATTTTTACTATTTCTATTATTATTTTACTACAAGGACTTTTCTTTGGTTCCGACGGTGTTCCGCCATATAATTTTGGCTGAGATTTTAAAAGTCTCGACATTTCGTTCCCCTCGTATATTCTCTACCAAATATCTTGCAGCTATGTATCCCCTTTCGTAATTTGGTATTGAAACGGTCGTTAGTCCCATCGCTTCCGCAAGATCGCAGTTATCAAACCCAGTCACTGCAATATCCTCCGGAACCCGGATGCCGTTTTCACGGAATGCTTTCATCGCGCCGATTGCCATATTATCGTTGGCACATACGAGGCAGTCCGGCAGTTCCCGGCTGAGCATCAGAATCTTAGCTGCGGTATATCCACTTTTTTCTCGATAGTTTCCTGCAAAATAGCTCTTCTGTTGAAACTCGATATGATTGACATCCAGAGCATCCTTAAATGCTTTAAACCGCTCTTTATTATCAGCCGTTTCTTCAGGACCTCCCACAAATCCAAAGTGACGGTAGCCCCGGTCGATCACTCCCTGGATCAGCTCAAACATCGGCTCGTAATTATTTACTACAACGCTCTTAATAAAAGGATTATTCATGATTCGGTCTAATACAATGATGGGATAATTTTCTTTCGCAATACGAATTAACGTATCATCCTGCATCTTTTTATCCAGAATGATGCTGCCGCTGGTCAGATTGGTATTCATATATTTCTCACATGATTTATCAGTACAAATAATCAGGTCAAAATCATTATCATTGAGATAATCACTGATTCCATTAATGATTTTCAGATAAAAGCTCCGGTCAAAATCACTGAAATTAAAGAGAATGGTATTACTCTTCCCTGATTTTAAGGCTTTCCCCACCGCATTCGGGTGGTAAGACATCTCTTCACATATTTTTAAAACCCGTTCCCTTGTCTTTTCCCCGACATTCTTTTTATTATTCAGAACATTGGATACCGTGGATACAGACACACCTGCCCGCTCTGCCACATCCTTTATCCCTGCCATAGTGCACCCCCTATATAATATCACTAACTGTATCTTATAAAATATTTTACTTTATTTTTGCTAATTTTACAATATATTTTTACGTAAACTTTATCTATTGGTTCGAGATGATTGAAACAAGGGATTCTTTCGTACTATTATAGGGTGCTTTTAATCGTCCAGCTTTTCTCCGCATTTTGGACAGTAATTAAACTCCTCCGAAGTCTCATAGCCACAATGGGAGCAGGTTTTCTTCGGGGAGGTATTGGTATAAGACCATCCATTTTGAAACCCCGATTGTACAAGAGTCAG
This sequence comes from Lachnospiraceae bacterium, assembly GCA_015057615.1. Classification (GTDB taxonomy): domain Bacteria; phylum Bacillota; class Clostridia; order Lachnospirales; family Lachnospiraceae; genus Mobilitalea. The sequence goes on from SVEA01000215.1 coordinate 12,139, forward strand.
ATTTTCATCCGATATACTTATATTTTCCCCTTTTTGAATTCTCTTACCGATCACCGGATCCAGCTCATACATAGTTCCGCAGCAAGTCGTTCTCACATAGTATTGCTTCTTCCATTTAAATATCGGTATGAAAAACAAGCTAAAATACATATAGGTCATAAATAATTCATACCTGCCATACGTGCTGCACCGTTTACAAAGAATCGTTTTTACATATTCAATTTCTTTTCTACCGGAATTAATTCCAAATATAAAAAACATAGTCCACTCCAAATCTTTAATTTTACAATGCTACCATTAACATAAGAAAACTAGACAGGAAATATCTGCCTTCTTGACACAGTCTTCCCAGAAATCGCGGCACTTATCGATTTCGCTTGATTTCTATTTTATCTCTTTTTCATCTGTAACACAACTTTTTTACCTAAGAGAATTCCGCTCGGTAGAAAAATTCAAAATTGAATTGGAAAGATACATAGATTATTATAATTACAAGAGAATCAAGAGTAAACTAAAAGGACTGAGTCCTGTTCAATACAGGATTCAATCCTCATTAGTTGCATAGTATCAATTAATGTCTAACTTTTTGGGGGCAGATCAGCACTTGGGGGGTATCTTTCTAAAGTCAAAGGATTTACCGTATAAATTGTGCAAATTGATGATGTCGTTTTATAAATCGGCTTTTGACACTTGAATCAATATTCGATATAATATATTCTTGTAATGAAATATACTTAATAGGATGCCAGAAGTTATATCAAAATCTTAAGATGGCTAATATTATGACACGCCTATTTAACTTGGAGGTGCCCAAATGAAGGGAAAAGCTAATTGCGATTATTGCTTTAATTACAACTATGACGAGGACTTTAACTGCTATGTATGTGAAATGAACCTCGATGAGGATGAAATGGCAAGATTCATGTCCGGACACTTCGATAGCTGTCCTTATTTTCAATTTAACGATGAATACAAAATTGTCAGAAAGCAGAATTAATCCCATCCATCATCGCCAATCTGATAGGAAATGTATCCATCCAATACATTTCCATCTCCTACGGTGTGTTTGCTGCAAATCCAAATCCAGCTGCCACCTCATAGGCTTGGTCAGCATTCCTATAGGAGGTGCAATTTATTCTGCAATTTACTGCACTTCTATACCAATCGATTAGCGAATGGATGATCTTCCTTGAACTCAACCAAATCCCACAGGTTACTGTATAAATTTTCAAAAACAGCTACTGTTCCATAGGAAGCTATCTTAGGTTCTCTACAAACTTAATTTCTTTCGATACCATGTCATTATAATCTCTCCAAAAGTTGTCAGTCCCTAAAAAACAAAATACTCTTTCTCCCCCGTTTATCCACTATTGACATCCTGCCGGATTTCATTATATAGTTATAAACTAGGATCTGCGAACTATCGCACAGCTTATGATAATGAAATGGAGGTTATATATGGATAAGCTTATATCAGAAGCAACTCAATGCTTACTTTGTAAAAATCCTCGATGTAAGAAAAATTGCCCGGTTAGCACTCCAATACCGGAAATCATACAATTATTCAAAGAGAACCAAATTGAAAAGGCAGGTAAAATCCTATTTTATAATAATCCATTATCCGCGATCTGCGCTGTGGTATGCGCTCATGAAAATCAGTGCAGCGGTAATTGTGTCAAAGGAATTAAGGGGGACCCCGTTGCATTCTATGAGATAGAAAAGTATATTTCAACGCACTATCTAATAGAAGTCCCGTTTCAAAAGCCTGACACAGTACTGGAGGATCGGATTGCTATCGTCGGCTCCCAGCCGGTATTACCATTGCCTTTATCCTTGCTTTAAAAGGTTATAAGGTAACTATCTTTGAAAGCAAGGATAAAATCGGCGGCGTTTTAAGATACGGCATCCCCGACTTTCGCCTGCCAAAGAATATTCTTGATACTCTGTATGACCGGCTGCTTGAACTGGGGATTAAGGTTCGATTTAACACCTTGATCGGACCGGTTATCACCATCGACAAATTATTTTCCGACGGATATAAGGCGGTCTTTTTAGGCACCGGTGTGTGGAATGCTAAGACACTTGATATCAAAGGAGAAACCCTAGGAAATGTTCACTTTGCCATTGATTATCTAAAAAAACCGGCTCCCTACCGGCTTGGCAATAAGGTATGCATTATCGGCGCAGGAAATGTGGCAATGGATGCTGCCAGAACCGCAAAAGCCAACGGCGTACAAGATGTTTGCATAATGTATCGAAAAGGATTTGAGGATATGTCTGCAACCAAAACAGAAATTAAGGAAACCGTGGAGGATGGTGTTCACTTTGAGTTATTCAAAGCGCCTTTGGAATTATTCGAGGATGGCGTTAAATTCATAGAGACAAATCGGGTTGTGGATGAGAATGGGAAAGCAAGAACGGTACCAATAGAAGGATCGGAAGGTTTCTATGCATGCGATTCGATCATTATTGCTGTCGGACAGACTCCAAGAAATAATATTGTAGCAAATAATAAAGGTTTTGAAACGAATCCAAAGGGTCTGCTGGTCGTTGATGATATCGGACATACCTCGGTAGATGGTGTATTTGCATCCGGTGATGTCGTTACCGGCTCCCGAACCGTTGTAGAAGCCGTTAATTTTGCTAAAATTGCAGCCGAGTCAATCGATACTTATTGTAGAAGCAATCGATCGAAAAGAGGAAAATGAAAAAATCCATTAAATATAAAAATAGCTTTGCTATGATAGGAATGTCATAAGTTATATAAAAACTATGATCCAAATAACTACGTATGACACTCCTATTATATGGATCTTTATTAATTAAATAAATATAGCCGCATTACTTTTGGTAGCGAACAGGTATTTCCATGTTTCTAAAATTCCTGTTCGCTGCCAATCTATATTTTTTCAATCGCAAATTCTTACAAATACTTATTATATAAAACTTGAGTGTCATTCGTCATATAAAAACCATAAATATGAATAGGATTCGTATTTATATTCAGGTTGCCTAAGACCGGCTGACGACGGCTGTTTATGTTCGATTTGAGACTCTCCTTCAGCAATTTCCTTTTCCATCGATGGAGCATGCACGAGCCGTTGAATCTAGTTCCTGTTTTTTTATACCGAGAGCATCATAAATATCAAATGTTTTTGTTCCATCCTCAAGAATAAAGAAAGGAATGCCTACTTTTCCTTCCTCTTTCACAGGATCAAAGAGTGCTTCATGGTCGCGATAGGATAAGAATTCTCTTAATGTTGCAGTGGTTTTGGTAATGTCTCTATAGTCTAACTCAATGTTCTTGCTTTTAGCCAGCTGCTTTTTTGCCAGAACACAATCCGGACAAATTCCGGTACCATACATTACAATCTTCATATATTTCACCTCCATCTTCATAAATGTTTCCTATTTGATAATTGACCTCGCTTTTTTGAAATCCGCTCTTATCGTTTTGAAGCAAAATAAACTTCCATGAGTCGAATCATACTTTCCATATCTTTTGCTCCCATGGTCTCCATTGCGGAATGCATCGCCAATAAAGGCACTCCGATGTCTATAGTATACGCCGGTAATTGGGTAGATATCACCGGACCCATGGTTCTTCCTGCTGTTGCGTCCGAACGGTTCACGAATTTCTGATAAGGGATATTGTTTACATCACACAGCTGCTGAATCATAGCGACCGCTCCGGTATCAAATCCCTCATGCGTTTGCCGCACCACTATGAATGAAAACTGGTTACTGACAC
>SVEA01000025.1 GCA_015057615.1 Lachnospiraceae bacterium
ACTATTACAACCAATTCAACAAAGAAAAGAAAATAAATCATTTGTTGAAAAGATTAAATGATTTGGGCTGGCAGCCTGCCACTGCTATCTAAATCCATAAAAACTATGAAAAAGCTTCATAGGGGGGATTGTTGCGTCTTTTTGCTAACAAAGAGACGTTTTCATAATAAAAGCATATCTTTGCGCCGTATCGATTTTAAATGCAAATCCTTTGTTTAGCTCCGCCGCATTCGTCGGATCGTATTTTGCTGCGAAGTTAGGATGGTATGCCTGTGCAACATCAACGGATAATATCGTGCTTCTTTGCATTACTTCATACAGGTTAATCCGGGTCTTTTTAAGAGCATTAAACAGCTTCTCCAAGAGCATTGTAGTAAATTGGGACTCACTTCCCTGCTTGGTGCAATTGCCAATTTCTTCGTTATCGAATAAGCATATCATATGGATATCTTTATCACAGACATCACCGGTCATTCCCTTAATTAGAGCAAAGACCGAGGATAAATCATCCAGCCGCGGTGAACAGATAAAATCCTCTTTCATCCCTGCATAACCGGCTTTATCCAGATTATAAAGAAATAAATCGTAATTTAAGATATCTTCTGTCGGAACATTTAATTCCTCTGCCAATAGATCCGTAAAATAATTATGTACCTTCTCATCCGACATGCCAAGAAGAGGTAGTACGTCTTTCTGCTTGTTAATCTCAACTCCCAGATTCGCATCCCGGTTTAAATGGATTGCCAGATTCGGAATAACCAAAAGCGGCTTCTTAAAATCCACCATCACTTCCTTCGGTTTAAAAAGCTGCTCACTTTTTAAGGATACTTTTCCTGAGATGGATAAGGTACGGTCAAACCAGCTGGAAAGGATCATGCCCCCATAGGATTCCGTATTCAGCCGCAGATACCCTTTTTCCTTCATTTCCGGGTTCGGTTTTACCCGAAAAGACGGAAAATCCGTGTGTGCTGCCGCCATACGAAGCATCATATCCTCCCCGATATTCTTACCAACCTGAAAGGCAAATAATGAGGTATCATAAAGCTTAACATAATAGGATCCACCCTTCTGAATATTCCAGGGTTCCTCAAAGGATAAGCATTGAAAGCCTGCTTTATCAAGCATCTCACAACTGTTTTTCACTACGAAAAACGGTGAGGTTGAAGTATCTAAAAAATCAAAAAATTCTTTTATCTTGTGCATAATTTCCTCCTCATTTCTGTGCTGTCTTTTACGCATTACTTACTTTTATATGCTTTCTGAAGCACTGCTTATACTTTCTCTAAAAGTGTTTTTTCCAGTTCTAATATGCGTTGCATCATCTTTGGTATATATTCTGGAGGAACAGAACCATTACGTTCCCATTTTTGAATAGTCCTTACTGGAATACCAAAATAGTTAGCAAACTCACTCTGGCTCATATCTGTAGTTGCTCGTATTTTTTTTACATTCATTATTTCACCATCCTTACAATACAATTGTACTCTATTGGGGCATAAAAAGTAAAGGCAAATTTTTATATAGTGTTGTTACGTTGCCCCGCCGGTATCTGCCCCGGCATGGTCGGCACAAGCGGCTCGGGTATTTCGTTTGTTGTTGGCTGTATTTCCGTTTCTGTTTCCGGCGGCGGGATTGTTATAGTCAAGCAAGAATTACCCTCATAATATAACACTTCCGCACTTGGATTACCATAGAAATCCAGTCACTTATCATATACCCTATCCCCTAATCGTTAAGCTATGTTTTATTAGATTTTTTGAGAACAAAGGCAATATATGCCCAAAAAAATCCCCCAGTGCATCATGATAAAATCACATATAACGAAAGAATCAATGCTTTTGGTTAATTTCGATATTCAAAAGAAACTGTATGTCATAGCGTGGAACAATGCACCCAACAAAGAATTATTGATTTTGCTATGCTTCAAGGAAATGTGGGCGATGCTATAAATTTAATGATGAAATAAAAAGGAATGTTGACGATTTTATCAGATTAGTGAAAGAAAGATGTAACGCAAAATTTGAAATTATTTCTCCGTACAAAGTTGTAATAGCAATAAAGTAGCATTTTATGGAACTTGTCATGGTGATAATACATCTCCCGGGTAAAATGATTATAGTCATTTTTTATATTGATTCAGCACATGATTTTTGTTATTCTTGATAGAGTTGCGGCTTACATTTTAAGGAGGAAAGAACACAATGACCGATGAACTAAAACAACAATTAGCGAATAGAAACAAAAATCTTATTGATATGGTAATTGGACGAGCAAAAAGGGATTTTTCCGATGATATAGCCATAATAGGCGTAAAAGGTTCTTTCCACACTAACGATTTTCACGAAAAAAGCGATTTAGATTTACTTGTCGTAAACAATAATGATAATGGTTGGGGTATGGCATACTGCTTTATCTTTGATGATGTTGGTTATGACATATATTGCACATCATGGAATAGCTTGGAGCAAAAATCAAACTTGGATAGTGTGGATGTTTCAGCCTTGACAGGTTCGCAAATACTATACTGGTCTAAACCCGAAGATTTAGAGAGATTCAATAAACTAAAAGAGAAAGCCCTTAACAATTTATCAAAGCCAATCGGTAAAGATTGTATAGCAAGAGCCAAAAAGAATATAGACATTGCAAAACAAGAATATGCCGATATGATTCTTGCTGATTGCGTAGGTTCAGTTAGATATGCGTCAGGTGGAATTATTTATTATTTGATAAACAGCATTGTTTGTCTTAATAACACGTATTTTAAGCGCGGGACTAAAAGATTTATCGAAGAAGTATTGACATATAAATACCTGCCCGAAAACTTTGAAAAATTTTATGTAGCTGTCATTGAAGCAAAAACGATTGAAGAAATAAGAGTTTCAGCGGGTTTGTTATTAAATGCTGTAATACAGCTTTATGATTCAATGTGTCAATCGTTTATTGAAAAACCCATGCCCACATATGATAGCCTTAAAGGTACATATGAGGAATTTTGGAGCAATTACAGAAATAAAGTTATTTATGCTACATCTACAAAAGATAAAAATTATTTGTTTCGTGTAGGAATTTACGCACAGGCTTATTTAGACGAAATGACTGCTACAAGAGGCACGAAAAAATATGACTTAATGAAACACTTTGACATTGACAATATAGATAAATTTCAAGAAGCGTTTTTGCAAATAATGGATGACTATTTATTGGAATACAACAAGGTGAGCCGACCAATCGAATGTTTTAACTCATTTGATACGTTGTATTCTGCCTACATGAAAAATGAATGATATAATCTTAGATTATAACGCAAAAATAGCGATTAATAATAAAAATCAAGAAAGGGTGTCAAACATGAAACATATAATTATAGTTGCCAAATCAAAAACAACGTGGAGGGTGACTATAATATAAACCCTCCGAAAAACAGGAGGACTTATGCAAATATCATATCAAGAATTTGATTCCAACCTACTCGAAAAGGTTGCTACTAAGTATGGGGAAGTGGCTAAAAATCATATCCATACCGAAAGCGGCAGTTTTTCATTTGCCGCAGTATGTGACGATAATCCGATAGGTTTTATTTCAACCTATACGAAAAGCCTTGATATTCCCATCAACGAGGAAAAAGATGCATATATTGACATTGTAGAAGTAAACGAAGAATACCAACGTATGGGTATCGCTTCTGAACTTGTCAAGCGAACAGAGGAATGGGCGAAAAAAGCAGGCTTGCTTCAAATTCGAGCATGGAGCAGTCAAGATAAAGTGGAAGCCATACCAATGTGGCGAAGTCTTGGATATGGGTTGTGTCCTGCTAAAATATGGCTTGAATGGCGCAAAGTAACTGTTGACGGTTATTATGTTGTCAAACAGCTAAACCCACTCAATCCATATCCTAACATAACAAAATGTATCAAGCAGGATATAATGGATATATCTTCAAAATCAATACAATGTTTTCGGCTTATCAGCGCAAAAAACGGCGTTTATGTTTATAAATGTTTGTATGATGGTATTCCCGCAGTCGTTAAATATTTTGAAAAAGAGGACGATAAACGGGAAATTTTGAATTACCGTATTTTAGCACAACACGGTATTCCGACCATTAAAACATTTGCGCTTGGAAACGCAACGATTGTCATGGAAGATATAACTATTTCGGAAAACTGGAGGCTTGGTATAGCGGAAGATTTAGAAGATGTTGACGTAGCAAAAAGCCTTGCACAATGGTATTTTTTGTTTCACGAAAACGGTGTAGCCGTTTCGGAACTTGATACCTTGTATTTTGAATACGACAGCATTACAGAAGATAATTTGAAAATGCTGATTTTAAAATTTCCCGAAGCAACCGGATTATTCCAGTTTTTATTAACGCATTATGACAAGTTGCGCGAATTGATTTACAAGCCCTCTTTTACACTAACATACAATGATTTTTACTGGTCAAATTTCGTTGTTCGTAAGGATAAAAAAGCGGCAATGATGTTCGATTATAATTTACTTGGTAAGGGGTATCGTTTTTCAGATTTCCGAAATGTTTGCTGGGATATGTCGGATGAAGCAAAAGCGGTATTTGTAAACGTATATAACCAGTTTTATTTTGAAAAACACGGAAGTAATCGGATGGAAGCAGAAAAGTTTGAAAAACGTATTGACGAAGTAGCAGGGGATTTATTTCAACTTGTCTTAGCTTTTACCGAAAAGGAATATATCCTTAATTGGGCTGAGGGTGTAAAAAAAGATGCCCTAAATGGAGATTTACTAGCCAAAGCACAGCAATTATTATTGTAATTTATATCAGTAATAAAACATACCCCCCGTAATAAAAATATTATTATTCTGGGGGTTTTATGTGTGTGGGTGGAAACAAAATTAATAGCAATGCGGCGGGGATAGAGTTCCTTTCGGCAATTTTCAGTATTGATGTTCTTAAAAAGAACTTCATCATTTCCATTTGGAGATTTTTGGGAAGGATAATTTCATCTTTGGTGTTCGGGTTTTTCTTTTCCATGTTCCCGCCCCAAACAACCTTGATACTTGATTGTATGAGGGTTTAACCGTGGAAATGCCAAAATGCCTATAGGAAAGGTTTTTAGCGTTTATGGTTTATTGCGCATATCTAAAAAGATCCGTGAGACAATAATTTTATCAATTATGAAAAGGAAGTGACAATATGAGTAAACAGTCCAATCAAAAGTATCGTAAAGAAATGGGTTTCAATCATAAGGAACGGGCAAAAGATTCGAACGCTTCGGATTGTACTTCGAACACGGTGAAGGATATGCCAAGCAGGGAAGGTTACGGAGACGGCAATCCTGATGGTTCTAATCGTACAAGCACAGAGGAAAGGCAGTAAGCAGAATATAGTTTGGGCCCGATTTTCGTAAGTTTTGGAACCGGGCCCATTATATTAAGGCAATTCGTTTTCCATCCGGGTTATTTCGCAGACAGTTAACAGCAAATCCTGAACCGTGAAGCGGATGTTGAAGCCCGCAAAGGAGACTCCGTAGATACGTATGGGATCATTCTGATACGCCGGTCTTGGATCCTGCGCCAATACTCCCAGGATCGCCTCCCGTTTGGTCTTTGGAATAAGAGCGAGCAGCTGCTCCGGAAACTCCACTTCAAGTACATAATTCTTAACGGGATCTGCAAAACCTCCGGCTGCCTCCGGATGGCTGTCGGTATAGGGAAGATAAGGTTTTATATCATAGATCGGCGTATTATCTAACAAATCCGCTCCCGATACATGAAGAACCGGGCCAAGCTCGGTATTCAGTTCGATTCCATCCAGTTTAACGGAGGATAGACCAATCGCATTCGGACGATAGGGAGAACGGGTCGCAAAAACACCCATACGTTTATTCCCGCCGAGGCGCGGCGGCTTTACCGTTGGTGACCAGGTGTCACAGACTGCTTCCGAAAATTCCCATATAAGCCATAGATGAGAGAACCCCTCCAACCCACGTAATGCGTAAGGATTGCGGTATTCCGGTTCAAACACGATAGCCGCTTTTAGAGCATTGATCAGCCCGCTTTGCCGTGGTATTCCAAACTTCTCCGGAAAATCCGTGTGAATATGTGCAATTATCTTTAAGGGAGGACGAAGGCACTCGTTTTCTTTTTCACTATTCTTTTTCATATCAAATCTCCTGAATTTTAGCTTTGGTATTCTTATTACCTATCCGCCTGTTTTATCCATCTCCGATGGCAGTGCTACTATTATTATAACCGATGTTTTATTCCTCGTAACTGATAATCAGATCTCCGGGTTCAATCACTTCAAAAACTTTCCTTGCCAGATGCAGCGGGGCATTTACGCAGCCATGGGATCCGTTCCTTTTATATATTGTTCCTCCAAAGGAATGTCTCCAGCTGGCATCATGGAGTCCGATACTTCCGTAAAAAGGCATCCAATAGGTTACATCCGATTCGTATCCCGGTCCGACTAAAATGGCATCCTTTTGCTTATAATTCAGCATATAAACTCCAACCACCGTCGCATGTCCCCTGTTGGGATTTCCCGTGACAACTGGTCCATGTGCAATAAGCTTTCCATCTTTATAAAACCATAGATACTGTCTTGTGATATTGATTTCAACATAAGTGTTACCGATTTCATTTTCTCCGCGAAACAGCGCCTTTTGGCTGTAAATCGGCTCTCTTTCTATCGCATTGCCGTGGATCACAATTTCCATTAAAGCTTTTACTTCCTCCGCCTGATTTATTTTCCATCCGTATAAGCCGCCTTCCACTTCAACGACTTTACCGGTAGAGGCTTTAAATTGTCTGGGAATTCCTACGGTATCGTATAATTTACTTAACCTATTTACATAATTCTTCACTGCCTTTTCATTAATTGATACATCTAGATTATTATCTATCTTGATCCATTTATTTATTTCTTTCCCATCCAGTATCTCGTATTTATCTCCAAATTTATATTTCACCGTCGTAGCAGTATATTTATTAAGTAAGTTTAACGTTATCAATGATTTATACGAATAGATCGTATATTCCGGATACTCATAGCAGTATTCCTCCTCCAGATTCAATCTTCTATTTCCCCGCAAAAGATAGGTAATAATTTTTTCCCGCAGCTTCTCTTCATCGATTTTATTCCCATATACTTCTTCAATCATTTCAAATGAGCCGCCCACATACTGAAAGCTTACATTCTTCGGTTCTTCCGCAGGCCGCTTAACAAAAATCAGATCCTTTATTACCCGATCCAATTTATCCTTCTGGTAGGTATATACATCCATAACATAATAGCATTGATTCTGAGAAATGGACCGAAACCATAGAAGTGCTTTTTGATGGTTAATTATTTTAGGAATACTATTCTTTTCGTTAAATTGCAGTTCAATATCCGGGCCGTTAATTACCTCGGTTTCTCCGTTTCTTCCAAGGAGCAGCAGCTCGTAATCCTTCATAACATTTCGGAGTTTATTCTCCGCATCTTTATAAGTTTTCAGTGAAAAATCCACTCCATTGATCACCGTATTGAAGAAAAAATGCTTCTTAAAATAGAATGAAATAAGCATATATAATAACAGCAGCGATCCGATCAGGATGACAATCCAATATTTTATTCTAGGCTTCGTCATATTTCTTATTCCTTTAAGCATAATCGCTAATTATATTAGTAATTAATTTTATGTATGAGATAAGGATTTAAGACTATAAGACCACTGCCTGTAGATTATCCTCTTTTGCCAAACCTTTTTCGGTATCCGCACTTTCTGCATAGTTCCTCTACCGCTTCCATTCTGGAGAAACCTTCTATCATATGGATCGCTCTATCCATTGCCAGTATTTCTGCAAACTTTGTGTCTTTCATATTTCCAAGGTTTATAATTCCCTCCCCATCGAGGCAGCAAGGAACCACCGTACCGTCTACCAATATTGCGATATGCTTGCGCAAACCATAGCAAAATCCATTTCCGTCGTCTTCCTCTTCCTTTAGATCCGGCCATTGGAATTCGTAATCTTGATTCAAATAAATTCTGTCTGCAAGCTTTATGCCTCTGCCCGGAGAGACAAGTTCCTGTATCTTATAAGGCAGGTTATATTCCTCCTCAATAATCTCCAACAGCTCCTTATTTCGCTTCTTTTCCTGATTAATTCGATTGTTATTATCTAAATTCCAAAGTCGTAAGGATATGATTACTTTCGATTTTTCCTTGGCTTCCCGAATAAAGGATAGAATATGATTGATATAATCTTCCTTCCGGTTTAAGCCTTCATTTCCGTCAAAGCTATGTAAGGAGAAGTTGATCTGTCGGAGCGCAGGCTTTGTAATCAGCTTGTCTCTCACCTTATGAATCAAAGTTCCGTTGGTTGTAATATTAACATGAAACCCTTTTTCATAGCTGATATCTAAGAACTGATCCAGCTGCGGATGAAGAAAGGGTTCCCCTTTTACATGAAAATAAATATAATCCGTATAAGGCTTTATTTGATCTAAAATATGGCGAAAGGTCTCGATCTCCATAAATTCCGCCTGCCGCGCGGTCGGCGGGCAAAACCTGCATTTGAGATTACAGACATTCGTTATTTCAATATATATTTTCTTAAATTGCTTCATTCACTAAACTCCCATTCTTAAACCCATATCCTTATGGTACTGTATATAAAAGGATGGCTGTATCGGTATTATTTCATTTGATATAATTTAATTTGACATTCTTTTATTTGCTATCTCATTATAGGTTACTTACGGTCATCAAAGCAAGCTTAAAAACAGAGGCTAAAAGTTAGCCTCTGTCGGAGATAAATATTTTTGTTATTTTACTGCTTCCACCAGGTGCGTTAAAGGTACCTCCTGGCTATAGTGCGGCTGATCCAGATAATGAACACTAGCTGAATCTTTTGCAGGATTAATTTCTTCGATATAAATCAGTCTGCCGTTATAGGTTACATCTGCCATTTCCAGAGAAGATATAATTTCACTTGCACGTCGTCTATCCATTTCAATAATCCCCTTGTATTTTTAATACTATTGTCTGCAGGAATTATTTTTTTATACCGCCATTCCTTGCTCTCTTCATTTCTACAAGCTTTTTAGTACCTGTTATCTTCCTATAATATCCTGTTCTTTAAATAAGCTTGTAACTGCTTCTTCGTAATCACGCAATCTTTCTGATTTCTTAATTTTCTTTGCATATTTTACATGATCGGTAAATAATAAAATCAGGTAAAACCATATTTCTTTCATTTTAAACAAGACATTCCTATCACCAAAAAGGATTTTTTGATACCCTTCATAAATGGTATCGTGAAAATCCCTTAGTAAGGTTTTATTAATTCTAGCGCTCTGTCTGATTTCACCAAGCAGTCCGGGATTAACGATCAATCCCCTTCCCAGCATTACCATTTCCAAGGCAGGAAAGGCATCCCTTAGTTTCTTGTAATCTTCTGCCGTAAAAATATCGCCGTTATAGCATACGGGATTTTTACTTAAGGACATTGACTCCTTAAACATCGCCCAATTGGGCTGATTCTTATAAAAATCCTTCTGAACCCGCGGATGAATGATAAGCTCTTCGATCGGGTACCGATTAAAAATGCCAAGCAGCTCATAAAATTCCTCTGGATCCGCTATGCCAATTCTTGTTTTTATAGAAATTTTCGTTACCGAAGCAGTAAAAACTTCCTCCAAAAACGCATCTAGTGCCTCCCTTTTGGCAAGAAAGCCAGCGCCTTTGTTCTTTGCCACGACAGTTCCCGAAGGGCAGCCAAGATTCAAATTAATTTCATCGTACCCCATCTGCCTAATTTTCTGCGAGGTGTGAATAAAATCTTTGGCATGATTCGTTAACAGCTGAGGAACCAGCCGGAGACCTTGATTATTCTCCGGTAAAACATCAATGATTTCCCGCGTCTTCAAGCGGTCGCTTTGATTCGCCGCAATAAAGGGGGAAAAGTACTTATCAACATTGCCAAAATAGGTATGATAGGCATTTCTAAAAATATACCCTGTCAAGCCTTCCATCGGTGCGAGGTAAAATCTCATATAGGAAGCTCCTTTTACTATATTATTCTTCTGAATTCATCTGATAGATCTTCCCGATCGGAACGGTAAACATAAACCCTACACCGGTATCGGAAATCCCATCCACCACATCCTGTACTACAGCAACTGCTTTCTCCACCATTTGCTCATTTTCAAGTACGGTAAAAATGGTTTTGCTATAGGGATGCGAATCGCTTAAAAGCGATTGAAAAGAGCGAAATAGCGGCATACTCTCGTTCTCACTATTGGCAATCGCACTCCCCATTCCCTGGCTGTCCAATATCGTTGCACCGCTGATTTCTTCGTTTACAAAGCCAGCCAAAATATCCTCCAAATAATCAACTGCATTTAAAATAACAAACAATACATACATAATGCCGCCTCCATTTTCGTAATAAAGTCCTTATTTAGTCATACATCTCGGAAGTCTGTACTACCTTAACTTTCTTTCTGCTTTGCCTTTCTTCCTTTTTCTCCTGTCCGTTGATTTCATTCGCCTTCGATATCGCAAGCTTTGCAAAGATCGGACCTGAGACTTCATAAATCAATACACTGAACATGATAATGGTGCTTATGGCTGTCGCATATTCCGGTAATTGCTGACGGACTAATACGATCAGACCGATGGATATTCCTCCCTGAGGGAACAAAGCATAGCCAAGATATTTTTGAACCACCGGATCTGCCTTCACTGCTTTTGCACCAATCCAGGCGCCAAGCATTTTCCCACTGGCTCTTGCGATCACATAAGCAACCCCCATCAGCCCCACTGTAACCAGCGTATTTAAATTCAGACTTGCACCTGCTAAGGTGAAAAATAAAACGTAAAAGGGGGATACGAAATCATTTACCGAGTCAAAAACTCTCTTGGAATTATGTAACGTGTTTACCATGGTGGTACCCATCACAATACAGGTCAGCAAAGGCGACAATCCCACATGATTTGAAATTCCGGTTGCAATTCCGATCGCTACTAAGGAAACCGCCTGAAGCTCATCCCGTCCGCTGGATCTTTTTGCAACTAAGACAAGTGCCACTCCTATTATAAAACCAAGCAGAATAGAGCCGCCTATCTCGATCACCGGTCCGCGGATCATTTGAATTACGGAAGACTCCTGTTTCCCGATCGACATTTTCGCCAGAGACATCGCAATTCCGAATGCAACGATTCCAAAGATATCATCTAATGCGACGACTGGCAATATCGTTTTCGTTAACGGCCCATGCGCTTTATACTGCTTTATTACCAGCAAAGTTGCTGCCGGTGCCGTGGCGGCTGACATAGCGGCAATAATGATGCTGAATGCAAATGGCTGATGAAAGATACCATACATTACCGTAAAAACAATACCAATCGCCCCGACCACCTCGGCTAAGGTTATGATAACAATCGATTTTCCTAGTTTACGCATATCTTTTATTATAAATTCATTTCCTATGCTAAATGCAATCACCGCTAAGGCGATATCATTGATGATAGAAAACGTCTCGATATCCTGTGCGCCTACAAATTTAAAAAAGGAAGGTCCCAAAAATAAACCTGCAACCAAATACCCCGATACATTGGGAAGTCTAAATATTCTGGCTGCCTTCCCGCCAATAACTCCAACTAGTAATACAATGCTGATTTTTAAAAGTAAATTCAATTCTGTTCCTCCATATCATAATATAAACCTTATGACATTTGTTACACGCTTTTTGTATTCATAAATTGCCCTATTACTACGCTACCTCCTTATTTCTATATTTATGCATCAAAAAAAAGCGGATAACTGACTCAGATCGAGCCTCGTCATACGCTTGGTATACTCCTATGGGATCCGCTTACGGGTTAGGGCTCCCAAGCCGCGCCCTCTCATGGATGAAGCTTCAACCCATGATGTTAGTTTCCCACTATCTAACGATATTCGGAGTGTCTTCTCTACCATAGCATAGATCGCGAAGATATGCAAATCCAGCAAACCAGGGAAGTAAAGCCACCGAGGCATTATCTGCCTCGATGTTTTTCTTTTTTCCTTTGCTGTTTCAGTTCAAACTGTCGTTG
>SVEA01000001.1 GCA_015057615.1 Lachnospiraceae bacterium
ACAAGCTTGCTTGTAATCTCCGAGTGGAGTGCCAAGATCATGAACTGTTTTTTGTTCATGATATAATAAAAACGGAATGAGGAGATACAAGTTTGCTTGTAATCTCCGAGTGGAGTGCCAAGATCATGAACTGTTTTTTGTTCATGATATATTAATTCCTAACGGGAGGGTGTATGTATGACGGATATACTTATTATTGAAGACGATTCCGAGATTGCCGGACTTGTCCGGGATTTTCTTATAGCGGACGGATATTCCTGCGAAATTCGCAGAAGCGGTGAAGCCGGGCTTTCTTTCATAAAATATGATACTCCGCGCATTGTTCTGCTGGACATCAATTTGCCGGGTATAGACGGCTTCTCTGTCTGTGATGAAATTCACCGCGGGCAGAATATCCCGCTCATCATCGTCAGCGCACGTGGAACCAAGGACGACAAACTCCAAGGGCTGAACCTTGGCGCGGACGATTATATCGAAAAACCCTTTGACATTGATCTTCTTAAGGCAAAGGTATCCGCACTCTACCGGCGGCATTATGGTGCTGACCCGCTTGGCAATAAATTGGTTGTCGGAAATCTGACCATTGACGATAGCAAGCGGACGGCATTCTTTGACGGCAAGCCGCTTGAACTCAATCCAAAAGAATTTGACTTGCTGTTTTATCTGGCTCAAAATGCTGGGAAAGCACTCAGGAAAGACACCCTGCTCAACTGGGTATGGGGTGCGGATTGTTTTTCCGAACCCGCTACGCTCACCGTACATATCAAACGTTTGCGCGATAAGATTGAAAAGGATAGTGCAAATCCCCGCCATATTCTGACCGTATGGGGCGTTGGCTATAAGTATGAGGGTTAGCCTATGAAAAATTTCAACCGTATCCTTGTCCTTATCGTAGCGGTATTTCTTGCGGGTATTGCTGCCGCAAACCTTTCTTACCGTCTTCTGGGTCAAAGCCCGGATAAAATTTATAATATTGAAGCAAACCGGTTGATTGATATTTACACCGACAACGGAGAAATAAAGCAAAGTGACATCGTCGATTGCGAGGCGATCAATCGGGTGGAATACATATCCGTGTCTGATTTAAACAAGCCGGCATTTTTTGAGGGGGAGAGCTATATCATCCGTCCCGTTTATAAAAACAAAACGGTGATCGGTTATTTGCGATTTGATTATCATGCAGTCAATGACAGTGCTTCGCATTTTCTTTCGTGGGCAAATATAATTCTAATTGTTTGCCTAGCTGCGACCGCATCCGTTCTTATTTACTTAAAGTCCGCTGTCGTTAAACCGATGCACCTGATTGAATCTCTGCCTGACCGACTTTCAAAAGGTGATTTTACTGCAACCGTGCCGGAGCAAAAGAGCCGCTTTTTCGGACGCTTTTTGTGGGGATTGGACCGGCTGCGCGACACTTTGCAAAATGAGCGGACCAAAAACTTATCGTTGGAAAAGGAAAAATCCCGTGCCGTACTTGCCCTGTCACATGATATAAAAACGCCTTTAAGCGCAATATTGCTTTGCTCAAAGGCTTTACGGGAAGGTATCTACAAAGACACTGCAAAACAAAATGAGATTCTCTTAAAAATTGACGACAGAGCTTTGGAGATACAGTCGCTTGTCCAAAAACTGCAAGATGGCGCTTCGGAGGAAATGTTTGATTTACCCGTCGAGAACGGTGAGTTTTATCTTGATGATGTAATCTCCCGCATAGAAAATGCCTATCGCTGGCGAATGGACTTAGCAGGCTCTTGCTTTGCCATTGAACCTCACGGCAACATCCTGCTTTTCGGCGACGGCGAGCGCTTATATGAAGCCCTCTGCAATCTTCTGGAAAACAGTATGAAGTACGGTGACGGGAAAAAAATCACTGTCGGATTTGGCCGTGAAGATGGGTATCAGTTGCTTTCTGTAACAAACAGCGGCTGCACACTTGCGTCCTCTGAAGCGATTCATATTTTCGATGGTTTCTGGCGCGGCTCCAATGCCGATGGAAAACCCGGCAACGGACTGGGTCTATATATTGCAAGAAACCTGATGATGAAAATGAAAGGAGAAGCATTTTCGCATATTGCTGATGGAGAGATTACAATAACGCTGGTTGTAAAGGCGGCTTAAAGCTTCGTAATGTGGACAATCAATCCTACACAGAATATCATATAAGAAGCAATCTCTCATAGTATGCCTTGCAAACATACTATAATATCATATAAGAAGCAACTTCTCATCGAGTGTCCTATAAATATACTGTAATATCACATGGAATGAATATTCTGCCGGAGGTCTGTCTAAGGAAGGAAACAATAAATTACATCTAATACGGAAATGGATTTATATTCTCAACCTCTACTTCCCATAAGCTGTTTTTGGGAAAGCCCGGAAGCTTCATTGGACATCCCGGATAGCCGGCAGTCATTAAGGAAAGCTCCTGGTGAACCCGGCTAAGATCGGAGGGCTTTATTTCATTTTCAAGATAAGCAAACGATATTCTTGCCAAATTAAGCCGATGCGGATTTCCCATGGTGAGTGGTGTTTCATAACCGATAGCGTTTAGAACCGGATTATGGCGGGTTACTAATGCATAGCGATCAATCCTATCAATCCTTCTCCTCATCTTTCCCTCACTACTAAATAACTATCTGACTGATAACACCACGCAAAAGAATGTCTGTTACAGAGGATTGTATTTCCTCTCCCTTGTCGATTAGATCCATCCAACTATGATAAATAGCCTGAAAGGCATAGGATACTGTCTGAATATCACAGGAAAAGCGCACACCGTGATTATGCAGTGATTGAGCAGCATCAAAATTCTGTTCATGGAAAGTTGACAGTCTTTCTATCGAAACTTTACGGGCAATCAACTCTATTGTTGCTGTATCCATATAGGCTAAGATAGGATATTGAATCATCATTTCGCTCATAGCCTCAAACACTTGCATAACACGTTCTTTGCTTGGTAAAATTGAATTGGAATCCAAAAGAGTATTTAGTTCTGTAAATATTTTTTGCTGTATGCTTTGAACTATGTCTAAATATAGATATTCCTTACTTTTATAAAACGTATAAAACGATGCCTTTGCAATTCCCACGGCTTCTACCAAATCATCAATTGTGACTTTTTTGATTCCATACGTTGTAAAAAGCCTTTCCCCCTCCGAAAGGAGCCTGTTATATATCCGTTCCTTTTCACTCTCGCTAAAGCGCGGCATGCCACTACCTCCATTTATGCAGTTAACTATTTAAACTGAATATGTAGAATTTGACTTCTATTTTTCGTTGAAGGCAAGAAATTAAGTATTTTGAGAATTAGAGGTTGACGGTCTTTCAAAAGGTTTCCTGCACTCCATGATTGAATTAATTCAATGTTTGAATTTAGTTTCTCAATATCTTTGGCTTGATTAATTCCCCACAGAAAAGTACTACTGATTTTTTTATTGATAAAATAACTGTGAACGATGTCAAAAAACATATGGGCTCCCGGAAATCGTCTAGACAAAAGCGCAAGTATTTGTGATACCTCTTCCTTAGTAAAATACATAAGCAAACCCTCTGCGATAATGATGACCATACTGTTTTCAGAAACATTGATTTGTTCTGTCCACGCTGTATCGAGGACAGATATGGATAAAAACTGAACACGCTCGTTTTCATAAAAGAATTGTCTCCGGAACCGAATTACATCCGGCAAATCAAGATCATACCACTTCAAAAGACCGTTATCCATTCTGGTTATTCGCGTGTCTAATCCTGCTCCCAGATTGATAATAGTGGCATTAGCGTTCCGAGATAAAAAATGGCCTAATTCATCATCAATAATTTTTGTACGTGCTAAAATACCTAACGTTGATATTTGACCGCCGTCTGTTATTTTATCTTTCAGATTCATCGTTTTGAGAATTTCTACAGATTTATTGTCTGAAAGGATTGGGTTATCCCTTATCGTTTCAGTAGCACGCGCTACGAGTGGGATAAATAACGTTTCGGATATCGGCAGCAAGTTATCGCTGTTTTTTGTTTCCATCATCTTCACTCCAATTTTCAAAATTTGTCCCGCAGATAATACAACTTCTCTGCTCCGTTTTTACCTGATTATTTCCGCAGGTCTGACATTCGAATAAGCCATTCTTTAATGGCAGTCGGATTTTTGTATTGGCTTTAAAGTGTTCATCTATTTTCTTGTCTTGATAAAGCTCAATCTTAAGCAAAACAATAAGGAATAGAAGAATCATAATGCCTAATACCAGAGATGCCTTTGCAAATAGCTGAAACTGCGCTTGCTTTGTTATTGACAAAAGTAAATAACAGATTATTGGCAAAGCAATTAAACAGACCGCTGCACTGCAAATTATCTTGTGACCATAGCCGATAGAATTTATTTTTTTCATTATCTTTACCTCTATATATACCAAATAAATATTTTAGTATGTATAGTATACTTCTTGTTCTTACAGTTGTCAAGATATGGTAACCCAAAAGTCTTAGGTAAGAAGGTTGTATACATATTTCCGCTTTTTTTATATTATTTTGAAAAAATTGAAGCAACTTAATGATGAACCGTCGATACAGATAAATTCTTCACTGAGATGAAAAAGGCTACTTTCCACTCTTTAACACCGCCGTCAGAAAGGCGGCAAAAGAAAAGAGCAACCATTAAAAAATAGTCACTCATAGTCATTTACTATATCGATAAATTTCAAATTACACTTTTTATTTTACTTTACTGCTAAGGTTGCCCAAAATGTTGGCACACCATATTCATGAAGAAATCCAACACCATTTGTATCCTCATAAAGATCTATCAATGTAAAGCCTACCTTTAACTGTCCACGGATTTGTTCTTCAAGTGTGTGCGAAAACTGAACTCCAGAATCTTCTTTTTGCAATGCTTCTAACAATGTTTTGTTACTTAGCGGATTGAAAGGAAGGCGATACTTAATTTCCTTTTCATCTTCATCAAAAAGGAAATTAATCCCGTTATCCATGCCTGCCATTAATTTTCCACCCTTTTTAAGAATACGATAGCACTCTTTCCAGACATGTATGACATCCTCAATATAACAGTTTGATACAGGATGAAAAATCAAATCAAAAGAGTCATTTTCAAAAGGCAATGGTTTTGTCATATCTGCCCGGATAGCGTTAATTTTATATCCATCCCTTTCTGCAGCCATCAAGTCACTCTTTATCTGTTTTTCTGAATAATCAAGAACTGTGCATTCGGCACCAAGTGCAGCAAAAATAGGCATTTGCTGGCCTCCTCCTGAAGCAAGGCCAAGAACCCTTTTGTCTTTCAATTCCGGATACCAATTTTTTGGAACCGGCTTAGTCGGTGTCAAAAGCATTGACCATTTACCATTACATGCATCAACATATTGTTCATGAGAAATTGGTACTCCCCATTCCCAGCCTTTTTCTATCCACCTATCTATTGTTTCTGCATTAATTTCTGTATAACTCATATGATTCCTCCAAAAACATTTATCCATATAAAAAATTCCATTTTATCTACGTTTGTATCTATTTGTTAGAAAAGTATATCATATCCTATCAAAAAATTCATCTCCAATATGTAAATACCGTAAATCCTTACTAATGCATTGGATTTACGGTATTTATCATTGCTAAAATATGTTCGTATCGTAGTTATAACAATAAGAAAATCAAGAATTTCTATTTTGTTATACTCTTTATGTTCGTATATAACTTACTGCTTTAACTTCTTCATTTCGTCCGCTACATGCTGTACCTGGGTTCCGACAATGACCTGTACACTCTTCTTGCCTGGACGGAGAACCCCTGCAACTCCGGCAGATTTAATCTTCTTCTCGTTGACTGCGGTATAGTCCTTTACCTCAAGACGAAGTCTGGTTATGCAGTTGTCAATGGAGGTAATATTATCTATTCCACCGAGACCTTCCACAATCGCAGCCGCAACTTCTCCATAATTATCATTCGACAAAGTAGCCTTCATTTCTTCTTCTCCATATTCATCATCTTCTCTTCCCGGTGTCTTCAAGTTGAATTTAACAATAGCAAATCGGAATACTACATAGTAAATAATAGCAGCAGCCAGACCGATTGGTAGAAGCAGCAAAGGATTTACTGCCATCGGGGCACGGAAGCTTAGAACATAGTCCACCAAACCGGCACTAAAATAAAAACCTGCTCTTGCCGGTAACAGGGCAACGATAAATAGGGATATACCAGTTAATAAAGCATGAATCAGATATAACCCGGGAGCAAGGAACATAAATGCGAATTCCAAGGGCTCCGTAACTCCGGTAAAGAAAGAGCAAAGCGCCGCAGCACCCAATAAGCCGGCAGCGATCTTTTTCTTATTTGACTTCGCGGTATGATACATCGCCAATGCTCCTGCCGGTAACCCAAACATCATAACTGGGAAGAAACCTGCCATATATCTGCCTGTTTCACCGAGTACGCCATCCCCGTTCCAGAATCTGCTTATGTCACTTATGTCAGCCACATCAAACCAGAATACGGAGTTTAATGCATGGTGCAATCCGAACGGTATCAGTAAGCGGTTAAAGAAACCATAGATTCCTGCACCGACCGCACCGGTACTTACAATTGCCTTACCAAAAGCAACTAAAGCGCCGTATACAAATGGCCATACAAAGAATAAAATCAGACTTGCTACAATACTTACCCCAGCGGTAACAATCGCTACCGATCGCTTACCGCTGAAGAACGCCAGAAAATCCGGTAGCTTTGAGTTTCTAAACTTGTTATAGCATGCCGCTCCGATCAGACCGCACACGATTCCTATAAACTGCGTTTTAATGTGCTCGAATGCAGGATCTGCCTCTGCCCCGGTAAACATCGTAACAACCTCCGAAGACAGCAGGGTGGTAATTACCAGCCAGGAAACCAATCCGGCAAGAGCAGCGGTTCCATCGCTGTCAATTGCCATGCCGACGGCAACACCGATGGCAAACAGAAGTGCCATATTGTCAATTAAAGAGCCCCCTGCTTTAACTAAAAATGCCGCAGCCACGTTGTTTGCACCCCATCCTTTTGGATCGATCCAATAACCGATACCCATCAGGATACCTGCAACCGGTAAGCAGGCAACCGGAAGCATTAAGGATTTACCTAGTCTTTGCAAGTACTTCATCATAAATAAATACCCTCCTTCTTATACACTGAAAAAACAGCGTTATGTTATATATAAAAGCTGACTATACCAGCTTTTATCATCAAAGTATGCATGTATGATGGTTATCACTATTTGCTATTCTTCACCAGGTCCTTCATCTAATTGTGCGAAATATAATTAAACCTTATAAATTAGTTATCAAAAACGATTTTATCGTCTCGAAAGCTTCCTCTTCATCTGTACCATCAAAATGTACCCGCATTTCATCCCCTTGCTTTAATGCAAGGCTCATCACTCCGAGGATACTCTTCGCATCGACCTCCTTGGTCCCGCTACATATCTTAATCTTGCATGCAAACTTACTTGCTGCTTTTACCAATAAACCAGCTGGACGTGCATGCAGTCCGATTTCATCGGTTATAACATATCGAAATTCCTTCATTTCCAACCTCATTTCTACGCGGCTTTTTTCGCGGCATGGAGTTTGTGGATGCCGCACAGACACAAACTCTGTAATTCCTTTTCTTCTTTACAAGACTTGATTATTCTTGTTTGAACCCTGTTTCTGTATTTTACTTTCAGAGATTTATATTTGAATCCAGTTTTCGTCTTTTACTTTCAGACGTTCCTATTTGAATTCCATTTTGTCTCTTACTTTCAGACATTCCTATTTGAGTCCCATTTTCTTCTTTTTCTTCAAAGTTTCATATTTGGATGATCTAATTTCATTTCTTCCTTCCACACTTTCCTATTTAAATCCGATTTTTGAACCCATTCTTTCATACATTCTAATTGGATCCTGTTCCCGTCCCTTTCTTCTGGGTATTCACAATCCGTTTTCATCTTTATAACCATGCTACTTTCAAAGTCTGGAGACTTTGTGCGCAGCACAAACCTCCAGTTGAAGAATTTCATTCTTTCAACCTTTTACTTCTGCAGGCTCATAATCGAATCCATCTCCTGTACCTGGTTGCCGGTGAAGGTCTGTATCTTAGAGTAATCTGCGGAATTGCAGATCACAACTGGAGTAATCAGATCATATCCGGCTTCCTTAATTTTTGCTATATCAAATTCAAGAATCAAATCGCCAGCCTTAACCGAATCGCCATCCTTCACATACGCCTTGTAGTATTTACCCTTTAGGTTGACCGTATCCAGTCCGATATGAATTAGTATCTCCGCTCCCTGATCTGAAACAATTGTACAGGCGTGTTTTGTCTCAAAAAGAATTGCGATCGTTCCATTCACCGGTGCAACTACCCTGCCTGTCTCGGGCATGATAGCGACCCCTTCCCCTAACAGCTTATCGCGAAAGGTAGCGTCATTTACCTGCGTTATCTCACGGACTTCTCCCCGGATGGGTGACTGAATTACAATTTCATTACCTTCATTTTTACCAAAAATTTCTCTCCATTTTTTCAGCATAAGGTACCTCCCAGTATTATTTCTTAATGATTAGTCTTCGTATGTGTATCGTTAAAACAGATATTTCTTCTTCCATAATCTTATGACCCAGATGCTCCTGCAAATAGGCTGCGATACTCTGACTGCAATGATACTCCTTCGGATACATGTTCTTGATAGTATCATTAAATTCCAAATCCAGTACATTGAACTGTTCCCTTTTCATCACCCTTTGCATTACTAGCTTCAAATGGGTTACAAAACGCTCATAATGTAAGGAGGATTCATCAAATTCAACCTGAAATTCTTCTTTCATGATCTTTAAAGCGTCCGGCATTAGCTTGGTAAAATTCATCGTATCACTCATGGTTGAATCATACTCTGCATTTACAATATGTAATGCAATGGAAGCCGCTTCATCGATCGGCAGCTTCACCCCGATTTCTTTATTAATGAGAGCCACGGAATACTCTCCAATCAGATATTCCTTCCGGTAGAGGCTCTGCACCTCCCAGAGCAGCGGATTTTCAAAAAGCATCCCCTGATTGTACCGTTCTATGGCAAAGTTAATATGATCGGTAAGCGTAATATAGATATTCTGATTTATCTTCTTATTCAGCACCATATTGGCATAGGAAATAATCTCGTTGGAGACCTTGATATGCTCCATCGGAAGATTTACCAGCAATTCTTTAAATCGATCCAGGGCATTTTGATTATCCAGGTAAAAGATCTTCTCTATCATGCTGTTATCAACCTTGCCTCTTTTTGCATGAAAGCCAATTCCCTTTCCCATAATAACAGCTTCTCTGCCCTTTGGATCCAAAGCACTGATTACATTATTATTAATGATTTGCTGTACATGCATTACTTTCCCCTCAATCAAATGAATTATGCAAATGAACAAGAAAGAGTTTCGCTTGCAAAACCCTAGCGCCGAGCGCGGCCAGCATCGCTGGCAAAATACAATACGTGCGAGTGCGTCATCCCAATGCGAACTATGTTCGCATTGAGCATTTTTTATTGAATAGGACGAACCTTCCTATTCAATAAAAAAAGCCAAAATCTATGAAGCGCGTAGCTATCTCATAAATTTTGGTTTTGCCTGCTTGCCAGTAACAATCCAACATCTATTCTTATGTTATCAAATATTGCTATAAAAGTCAAATGTATTTTCCATTTATTATGAAATATTGTAAATCTACTTCCATGCATTCTCTTTTGTCCATTCCCTATTAATCCAAGGATAAGATGGTGGCATCGTTCAGTTATCTTTCAATCCCTCTTATACCGTATAGGTGGTCGCTGAAGTCGTCCCGCCCTGTCCGGTCCAATTTGTATGGTAGAACTCGCCGCGTGGCCGGTCCACACGTTCATAGGTATGGGCGCCGAAATAATCTCTCTGCGCCTGCAATAGATTCGCAGGCAAATGCTCTCTGCGGTAGCTGTCATAGTAGGATAAAGCACTGCTGAATGCAGGTACCGGAATACCAATCTGGATGGCAGCCGCAACCGCTTTTCTCCAGCCGTCCTGGTAGTTCTTTAATATTTGGCTGAAATAGGAATCCAGCATAAGATTGGGAATGCTTGGATCCTTATCGTATGCTTCCTTGATTTTATTTAAAAATTGTGCCCGGATGATACAACCACCGCGGAAAATCATAGCAATATTGCCATAGTTCATTTCCCATTGATATTCCTGTGCCGCCGCTTTCATCAAGGCAAATCCCTGTGCATAGGAGCAGATCTTACTTGCATAGAGCGCCTGCCGGACGGCTTCAATAAACTCCTTCTTATCATAGATCAGTTCCGGCTTAGAGGGACCGGATAGAATCTTGCTTGCCGCCACTCTTTCCTCTTTGATTGCGGAAATACAGCGGGCAAATACCGCCTCGGTGATCGTCGGGGTACTAAGGCCCAGATCCAGCGCACTCTTGCTTGCCCATTTACCGGTGCCCTTCTGCCCGGCTGCATCCAGGATTACATCCAGCATCGGTCTGGAAGTGACTTCATCCTTCTTTCGGAAGATATCTCTTGTGATCTCTATCAGATAGCTGTCCAGCTCCCCCTTATTCCATTCGGAAAACACCTCATATAGCTCTTCATTAGAAAGTCCAAGGGCATCCTTTAACAGGCTGTATGCTTCACTAATCAGCTGCATATCTCCATACTCAATGCCGTTGTGCACCATTTTCACATAATGCCCTGCACCATCCATCCCGATATAGGTGCAGCAGGGATCCCCATCCACCTTGGCAGAGATTGCCGTAAAGACCGGTTCAATCAGGTCATAGGCTTCCTTTGGTCCGCCCGGCATGATGGAAGGTCCCTTCAGCGCTCCTTCCTCTCCGCCGGATACGCCAGAACCGATAAAAAGGTAGCCTTCCTTTGCAAGCTCCCTGTTTCTGCGTATCGTATCCTTATAGAAGGAATTCCCGCAATCGATTAGAAGATCTCCCTTCTCGATATACTGTTTTAAGCTTTCGATCGTATCATCAACCGGCTGTCCTGCACGAATCATGATAATGATTTTTCTTGGAGTTTCCAACGAATACACAAATTCCTCCAAGGTATAAGTGCCAACAATTTTCTTCCCCTTTGCTTCTTCCACGAATTGATCGATACTCGGACGGCTCCGGTTATATACCGATACCGAATACCCTCTGCTCCCGATATTGAGTGCGAGATTTTTTCCCATGACGGCTAAACCAATTACACCGATTTGTTGTTTTCCCATAACGGTCGCTCCTTTTTTATATTCTTGTTTGTTGATGAATTACCGACATTATAACTCAGCCGGCTTCCTGCTTCAATGACCTCGTAATTTACTATTTCTACTTTAAATATCACTTCTAATATTATATAAACAAGTCAAATAGAATATTTATTTTCGTTCTTATTCTGTATTTTAGCCAGCTCCATAAAATTTTCCTTAGAACTCGCTATGATATTCTGATAAATCCCAAAAAGCTTTTGATACAAAGAATGATGATCGGATACCGCATAGTGATCGCCATCCTCCAGTAAATAACCGAGTTCCGACAGATCCTTTACTTTCTTAAGAGCCAGCATCCCCAACATGCACGCTCCCAAGCAGGGACTCTCATAATTATCGGATACAATAATCGGAACACCCAGGACATCGCAGAGAATTTGTACCCAGGTCTGTGATTTTGTAAATCCTCCGTTGACATATATCGTATCTACCTTCCCGGCATATTCCTTTAGGACGGCAAATACATCATTTATGGCAAAGGAAATTCCCTCGACGACAGCTCTTGCAAAATGCCGTTTCTTATGCGTGTCCGATATCCCAAAAAATGAGGCTCTTAAATCCGCGTTCCAATAGGGAGCTCTCTCTCCGGATAAAAATGGGATGAATAGCAATTCATTGCTTCCCGCCTCTGTTTCTCGGATCATCTCATTCAGGAAGTAATAGACGTCTTTCCCCTGGTCTCGCGCTGCTTCCATTTCCTTTTCTCCAAAGTTATCGCGAAACCACCGATATGCCATCCCGCCATTGTTAATTGCACCTCCGGCTACATAGTTATCCTCGGCCAGCAAATAGCAGAAGGTTCTACCCTCTTGATCGATCAGAGGTTTGTCTGAAACGATTCGAATCGCTCCGCTGGTTCCAATCGTAACAACCACCGAGCCTACTTTAATTCCATTAGAACCAAGGTTCGCAAGACAGCCGTCGCTGGCTCCTACAACAACCCAGGTATCTTTATCTATGCCGATCTCATTTGCAATTTTCTCCTTCATCCCCTGCAATTTATAGGTTGTCGGAACTGCCTCAGACAATTGGTCTTCTGTAATCCCTGCCGCTTCTATTGCCTCTTCCTCCCAATGCAGATCATGAATATTGAACAGTCCGGTTGCCGAAGCAATGGAATAGTCGACTATGTATTTCCCAAAAAGCTTGAGTATTACATACTCTTTGATTGAGATAAATCTTTCGGTCTTCGCAAAGATCTCTTGCTCATGATCCCTAAGCCACATAATCTTATAGAGCGGTGACATCGGATGACAGGGAGTTCCTGTCATTTTGTAAAGCGCAATTCCTTTTCCGTTCCTCTTAAATTCATTCGCATATTCTGCACTTCTTCCATCCGCCCAGATCATACAGTTGGTTAATGGCTTTCCTTCCTTATCAACCGCGATAAGGCTATGCATCATCGTGGAAAAAGCAATAAACTCAATTGTTTGCTGAGCCGCTTTCGCTTTATCCGCAAGTTCCGATAAAGTGGCAATAACTGCATGATAAAGCATGTCCGGATCCTGCTCTTTCTTATTCGGTGCCGGGGAAAGAATATCATAACCGTAAGAAGACTTTCCATGCACATTGCCTTTTTCATCAAACAACAATGCTTTCGTACTTGTCGTTCCAA
>SVEA01000026.1 GCA_015057615.1 Lachnospiraceae bacterium
AATTATGATCATCCAAATGCTTTTGATACCGAAAGATTGATCGAAGATATTAAGCGTTTGAAACAAGGGGATGCAATTGACAGACCGGTTTATTCCTTCAAGCTGCATACCAGATTACCGGAAACGGTACGGGTTAATCCGGCGCAGGTCATTATTGTCGAGGGCTTTATGATTTTTGAAAATGCAGACTTAAGAAATCTATTCGATATTAAGGTTTTCGTTGATACGGATGCCGATGAAAGGTTGATCCGGCGGATCATTCGAGATGTGAATGAGCGGGGAAGAAGTCTGGAATCGGTAATTGCTCAATATACGAATACGGTGAAACCGATGCACGAGCAGTTTGTTGAGCCGTATAAAAAATATGCAGATATCATCATTCCCAGAGGCGGTTTAAATGATGTTGCTATCGATATGCTAATTCACCGGATCAAACCGATTACGGAGGAAAATTGGGATATCAATGATAAACGCAGGTAATGCAAATGGTAATTGATTAATCGAGATTTATATGATATGATATGAGCGACAAAAGCTGATTTGTGCAAATTAATGAAGATGATTTGTTAAGAAGGCTTTTGTCGGGCTAGTCATAGAAATAACATAAAAATAAGATAGAAAAATATTTAAGGAGGTGGGCTTTTTATGAAAAGCTTAAATTGTTTACAACACAGGAACAACTTAATGATGGAGGAAATGCTATTTGGATTACAAAAAGGGTTCAGAAGTATTGCCTGCCCACCTGCTAAAGGAAATTCAAAAATATGTTGACGGAAGTCTGATTTATATTCCTAAGAAGAGCGGCAGGGCAGGCTGGGGGTCTTTAAGCGGTGCCCGTCAGGCGATCGACAAGAGGAATCACAGGATTCAATATTCATTCTTACAGGGAGCTTCCATTCAGAAATTGGCGGAAGAATTTCATCTCGGAGAAGATACGATTAAGAAAATAGTTTATAAGAAAAAATAATTATACTAGTTTTTTCCCTATCCATTCACTGTCGGCTATGCGATAATACAATTGACCGGTCAGTAAAGAAGGAAAGGGGTTGGTTGTTTTGAAAATTGAATTAGAGGTGGGTAACGTTTAATACCCTAAAAAAAGGCAATGGGCTCATGCTCATTGCCTTTTTAACGGTATTAGGAGTTTGTTCTATACGACAAAAAACCTCCACGCGAACATAGTTCGCATTGGGATGACGCACTCGCACGTAAGGTATTTATCTGCCTGCGGCAGAACGCGCTCGGCGCGAGAGTTTTCCAAGGCAAACTCTTTGCTACCAGGAAGCTTAACTGAAAGTGAGTTTGCAGCAGGGCTAGGTATATTATGGAAAATTGTTGCAATCGAGCTGGTTTGCTGCTTTATCTCGTTTTATCTGTTTGGCTGTTTATCTGCCTGGAAGTTTATCCCCGTTGCTTGCGGATTAGGCAGGACCAATCTGGAATATTTTCTTAGAGAAAGATTCTCCTAATAGGAACGGGTAAGTACAGCACGTTAAAATGGTAATATCGAGAAAGTATTTACGTAAATTGTAACATGCTGTGGCGGATTAATTTTTCCAAAACCGTTCATATTCCTTCTGTGTCGGTTTATGAGGATCGAGAAGTACCGCAAGCCCGTTTTTAGTATGCTGTCCGGCGGGAGGATAAAAATAATCCCGGATCAGTTCTTCAAGAAATATAGGATCGTAATCGCCGGAAAGCTCTTCCGACAGATAGGAGGCGAAATCGGAGAGATCATAGATGATATAATCATTTTCTTTGTTATCCATATTCATTACCTGCCTTATATGTTTTCTAACCTTAGTATTCGCAGAAATGAGGTTACCGTATTCTCAAAAATTATCGGTTGCTTTAATCCGCAGTGGGCGGACAGAGGATGGGTAAAAAGTTAAACACTAACATCGGATTTATAATCTGAGAAAAAAATACGCATACTGTAGTTACTATTGACATTTTTTAATTCTTTTTATATACTAAGTGAGAGTGAAATGCTGGGAAGAGAAGAGTAATCTTTTATAAAGCTAACAGAGAGCTCTATTTGGTGAGAAGGAGCAGCGGAGTAATGGATGAAACAAGCCTCGGAGCTTCATACGGATCTTATGTAGACAGTGATTGGGATGCTTTCTTGTGTCTGATAAGTGATGCTATGACGTAGGTTCACGTTACAGAACTAGAGTATAGAAGGTACTCGACAAGATTAATATGGCGACATATTAATGAAATAGGGTGGCACCGCGATCATATCGCCCCTACAAAATGGAACGAATTGTTTTGTAGGAGGTGTTTTTTTTATACTTTTTTAAATCTTAAAATAGATGCGTTCCTATTCATGTTCATAGTTTTATATGACTTAGGACACGCATAGCATTTATGAAATAAATAAATGACTTTGGTTTTATTAATGAAATGTCAACGACTTTAAACAGTTACGAATTAATGTTGTTTCCTATTACTTAAGTTTTACCTTGCTTTGTGCAAATTAATAAGGACGATTTGTTAAGAAGGCTTTTGTTGGGTTAATCATAGAACGTAATAGGATATAGATTACTTTTAACCATATCAAAATTATGGAAACAAAACAAGACTATTAAGATAAGAGTAAGAAAACTCCCTGAGATGCGGGAAAGGTGCGCAAAGAGGAGAAAACAAATTAGGAGGTTGCATATGAAAGAGATAAACAGACAAGACAAGCGTAAAACAGAAAGACCCAATTTTCCAAAGCGTGCAGTGATCACAGCAGGTATGCCCTATGGAAATAAAGAACTGCATTTTGGCCATATCGGCGGAGTGTTTGTACATGCGGATACCTTTGCAAGATTTCTGCGGGACCGGATCGGAGAAGAAAATGTGATCTTTGTTTCTGGTACGGATTGCTACGGCTCACCGATATTGGAAAGCTATCGGAAATTGGTTGAGGGCGGCGAAAATGTAGGCACCATTCAGGATTATGTCAAAAAAAATTATTTATCACAGAAAGAAACATTAGATAACTATGAAATCAGCCTGAATCTATATGGTGCATCTGCCCTCGATCGAGCAGGGGAGATCCATCAGGAAATGTCAAATGAGGTTTTTAATGAATTATATGAGAAGGGATATCTAAAGCAGATGTCCAGTCCGCAGTTCTATGATCCGGATTTTGATGTATTTTTAAACGGAAGACAGGTGGTCGGAAGATGCCCGATTGATGGATGTGCTTCCGATAAAGCGTATGCGGATGAATGTGCTCTGGGGCATCAATATATGCCGGAAGAGCTGATCAATCCGAAGAGTACCTTATCCGGCAAAACACCGGAGCTGCATAATGTAACCAATTGGTATTTCTCTCTGGAGGATTGTATGGATATCCTCAAGGAAAGAGTCGATTATCTCAGAAAAAATACGAATACAAGGAAATATATTGTAAATACGATTGATGAATTTCTGAAGAAACCATGTATCTATGTGCAAAAGAAATTAATCGATGATCTGGATGAATTTTCTGCAGCATTACCAAAGCATAGCCTGGAAAATGAGGAAAAGAAGAGCTCCTATACCTTTATCTTTGCTAACCTTGCGGAGAGGGATAAGGCAAGAGATATTATGAATGAGAGAGGAATCCGTTTCCGTACCGGTAAAACCTTGGTACCGTTCCGTCTCTCCGGAAATATTGAATGGGGCCTGACGGTTCCGGAGAAGGAAGGACTTCGTGATTTGACCTTCTGGGTATGGCCGGAATCCTTGTGGGCACCGATTTCCTTTACCAAAACATACCTTGAGTCGATCGGTAAGGATGGCGGGAGCTGGAAGGAATGGTGGAATTCAGAGGATGCAAAGGTGTACCAATTTATTGGGGAGGATAATATCTATTTCTACGGAATTGCGGAAATGGGAATCTTTACGGTATTAATGAATGATACCAAGGAAAAACCGGATATGGCAAAAATCAATCTGCCCCATCTGATTGCAAACCGTCATGTATTATTTATGAATAAAAAGGCGAGTAGCAGCAGTGATATTAAGCCGCCGATGGCACATGATTTGTTACAGTACTATACACCGGAGCAGCTTCGAATTCATTTTCTGAGCCTTGGTCTGTCTACAAAGAGCGGAAGCTTTCAGCCACAGGTATATCTGCCGGAGGAAGAAAGAACCGGAATGGATGATGTGTTAAAGGAAGGAAATTTACTTACGAATGTCTATAACCGCTTAGTTCGTTCCTGCTTCTACACAGCACAAAAATATTATGATACAAAAATTCCGGTTGGAGAAATTAGCGAAAGCATTTTAGAGGAATCGAAAGAAGCTATACTGACCTATGAAAGACATATGTACAACCATGAGTTCCACAGCATCACGTATGTTCTTGATTCCTATATCCGGAACATGAATAAGTATTGGGTCAATAACATCAGGGTAGCGGATGCAAAGGATGATGATGCGATGAGAAAGCAGATCTTAATCGATTCCTTCCATGCGGTTAAGACAGCAGCGGTACTATTTCATCCGATTGCTCCCACCGGCTGCGAAATGGTTCGGGAATATCTCAATGTCAGCAGTAAGCTCTGGGATTGGGAGAATATCTTTGCTCCAATCTATGATTTAATGGAGGATGCCGATCATCATGAACTGAAATATCTGGAGCCGAAGGTGGATTTCTTTAAGAAGCATGACAGTCAGTTTAATTAATACGATTTGAGGGTAAACCTTCCTAACAAATAGTCTTCTATTGTTTTCGATTACTTATCAATGCATAAATTGTGCAAATTGAAGTCGATTTTATAAATTGGTTTTTGACCCTGAATTCTAATATATTAATGAGAAGGGGGCTGCACAAGCAGCCCCCCTTTTAAATCCTATGAAACTAAGGTTTTTACGATATTTTCAAATCCCAGACTGTGGGACGCCTTTACCAGTATGGTGTCATTCTCCTCTAGGATGGAGGAAAGCGCGGCGATCAGCTCATCACGGGTTTCGTAAAAATACAGATTACCGGCAAAGTTTGCATCGAAGGCCCCCTCGTACATGGCTTTCGAAAGCGTTCCGATACATACTAAGACATCTATGCCGGCAGCGGCAGCATAGGAACCGACCTCTCTATGAAAATCCTTTTCCTTGCTTCCCAGTTCATTCATATCACCAAGAATCGCTACCTTTCTTGTATCTGCCGTGGCGAGCAGGTCAATGGCAGCCTTCATGGATACCGGATTGGCATTATAGCAGTCATCGATAATCGTGTATTTACTATGCCGTATGATGTTGCTTCTTCCTCCGACGGATTGTACCGCTTTGATTCCAGCTGCAATCTCTTCGCAGGTCAAGTCAAATAAGGTACCTATTGCAGTTGCAGCCATTGCATTGCGTACCATATGTTCCCCGGGAAGAGGGACTTCTGCCCGGAATTCCTTGTGATTTACATGAATGGTGCAGGTGCTTCCAAAGAGTCCCTGACTGACGATATCGGTAGCATAGATATCATTGGAAGGATGGAAACCGAATTTTATCGGCTTTTTGCCCTTCACAGATTCTATGGTGAGCAGCATATCATCATCGCCATTGATGCATACGCTTCCATTCTCGTTCATATAATTAAAAATTTCGGATTTTGCCCTTAAAATACCCTGCCGGGAGCCCAGGTTCTCCAAATGGCTTTGGCCGATGTTCGTAATCACACAGATATCCGGCTTCGCGATTTCACTTAGCCGGTTCATTTCTCCGAAATCACTGATTCCCATTTCCAGAACAGCAATTTCATGATTATCGCGTAGTTTAAGAACGGTGAGAGGCAGTCCGACTTCATTATTAAAATTACCCTCGGTTTTTAATACCGCGTACTTCTGCGCAAGGACACTGCTGATAAATTCCTTTGTACTGGTTTTGCCGACACTTCCGGTAATGCCGACGACCTTGATATCCAGCTGCATACGATACGATTTGGCAATGGATTTTAGCGATTCAAAACTATTTTTAACCAGTATATAGGGTCCCTTTGGGTCTGCCGGTGCTTTTTCACATACAACAGCAAGGGCGCCTTTTTCAAAAACATCATCGATATATTTGTGGCCGTCCGTCCGTTCACCAATGGTTGCAATAAAGAGATCATCTTTATTCACTAATCTGGAATCCAATACCACGTTGGCAGCTTCCTTTTCTGCACCGTCCGTTTCTCCTACGAGTTGTCCGTTGCATGCCTTAGCAATTGCTGATAAAGTCATGTTTTTCATACTTCTCCTCATTTCTGTAGGGCTTTTTTCGTTTACTATTTATTTATGATAGGAGTGTAAAAAGCCTTCTTAACAAATAGTCTTCATCAATTTGCACAAACTAAGGTAAAACTTAAGTAATAGGAAACAATATTTTACTACGCAACTGTTTGGAGTCGTTGGCACTTAGACCACGTATTTTGTGTCTTATATATATTATGTACTTCAATCCAAGGTATTGCGGTTTCTGCAATACTTTGCAGGACTGCATGTTGCGAATGAAATTTGTTACCTATTACTTGTCAGCATATAAATTGTGCAAATGGATGAAATCGATTTATAAACGGCTTTTGACACTCAAATCATTTATCTATATTTATTCAAGGATGATTCGATGATCTTCTCGCAAAGTGCGGCAAAATCCAAACCGATCGCTTTCGCCTCCTGCGGCAGAAGAGAGATTGGTGTCATACCTGGAAGCGTATTTGCTTCCAGACAGAAAAGCTCCTTCTGCTTATTCATGAGAAAATCCATACGGGCATAGGTCTTTAAACGTAATGCAATAAATACATCCTCTGCGATTTTTTGCATCTTTGCCGTAATATCTTCGGGAATTTCTGCCGGGCAGGTCTCCAAGGTACTGCCTTCCTGGTACTTGTTCTTATAATCATAGAACCCTTGCAGCGGTGCGATTTCAATTACCGGCAGCGCCTTGCCATCGATAACACCTACGGAGAATTCCCTGCCTTCAATGTACTGTTCAATAATAACTTCACTGCCATAGGTAAAGGCATCGGCAAGAGCAGCCTCCATTGCATTCGCAGCTCTTACGATCGATACGCCGACACTGGATCCGCCGTTACTGACTTTAACTACACAAGGATATTCGTTCCAGGTAAAGACTTCCCCTTTTTTGGCACGTATTCCCTTCGGTGTGGGGATCTTATGAAAAGCAAAGATTTCCTTGGAAATTCCTTTGTCCATGGAAATGGCACTGCTGGTAAAATCGGTTCCAGTGTACTTAATTCCCATCAAATCAAAGGCAGCCTGTACCTTGCCGTCCTCGCCATTTTCGCCATGGAGAGCCATAAATACGATATCAGAATCCCTACAGATATCGATGACATTCGGACCAAAGAAATAATCCGGATTATCCTTTCGTAAGGCTTTGATCTGACGAATGTCCGGATGATCTGCCTTAATCGCTCCGATATTTGCAGTCCAATCCCGATCGGTTTCAAAGATATTTGATATTTCTCCTTCATATCCTAGATAAACATCAAGCAAAACAACCTGATGTCCTTTACTCCTAAGTGCTTTATAAATCATGGTCCCGGTTACTAAGGATACATCTCTTTCTGAACTGGTTCCCCCGGCTAATACTACAATCTTCATTCCCTTTTCCTCGCTTTCAGGCTTAAATAATGCTTCTTTTTCTTATATTTCATTTTCCATAATTCATTTATTACGTAACTTACAGTATCTTTGGATGCTGGTCTTACTTATATCCGTCACAAGGGAGTCGGCATGCCGATCTGCCTTGCTTACATGTCGCTTTTTTATACTATGTAACATGAATTTGTATCGTTACAAAACTACTTTCAATTGCTTAATAATGCTTCGAGGGTCAAAAGCCTTCCTAATAAATTGATGAAGTTAGTTTGATTAATCGGCTTTTGACACTTAAATCAATAGATAGCGCAAACTTAACTATCTTTATTTTACTACGTCACGTGACGTATGCTTTTCAATTCCTCAATAGTATAGCGCAAACCCTGTTACAAGTAAAGTTTATTTCATTCGTTTATAGCTCGAATTTTGACCTGAATCTATAAATAGAGAGACCATGTAAATAGATTCCAGGAAGTGCTGTTTTTTCAAACTTTTACACCTGCCAGCAGGTTTTTTATCTGCATAGAAACCACGAAACCCTAGAGGTACAAAAACGGGATGAGTAAAAAAAGAATATTTTCCCTATGAATGAAGACAATATTTCTGTGGAGGTGATTTCTATAGATCCAATAGCTCCTATTCCATCTGTTATACCCGGGCAAATGTATGGTGCTTATGCATTTGCTCCTGGAATCTTTCCAACCAAAGAAGATAGCGACAGTTTCCTGGATTCTCTGGATTCGGATACCAGAGATTATGTTATAAAACATACCGATGATTTCCGATCCAAAGAAGATATTATGGAATGTGTTCAGCGATTACATGGAGAAGGCTGAAATCGTATGATATCTTAACCAAGGAGTTGCTGTGGAACCAAATGTGAATGATACAAGAGGGTCTGTCTTGACAGACCCTCTTGTATCATTCTTGATTCTGATGTCGAATTTTATTATAATAGGTGATGGAAGAATAAAGTTTCGCTCATCGATTTTGATGGTTAAAAGCCAATTTATTAAACGAACTTCAATTTGTTAGGAAGGTTTTTAACCCGATGATTTCATATCATAAGGAGGAGGTTTCGCTATGAGAGTAGAAAAGTTTAAGATGGAACGACAGGGTCTGGTAAAGGTAAATGATGAGGTTGAGATTACGGAGCGACCGGGACAGACAAGCTATTCCTACATAATTGAGCCCGCAGTTGCCATGTCCGGCTGCATACCTTTAAATAATCCGATCAAATCGAAGAAGGGAATTGTAAAAGAGCTTCAGCATACGCATCGTGGTTATTATGTAATTGTGGAGTTCGATGAATAGGGGAGGAAACTCTTTATGTCGATAAATTATCGCGGATTTTCAATCATGTAACAATTGTCTGCTTCCCATTTATAATAATTAAGATGAATATGGTTTGTTTTATAAGAATAAGTTAAAAAAGTAATAATATTTTGGATGAAAATAAGGATTGCCAAGAGTGATGAAAGATAGTAGAATATTATTCATTGTCCTACTCAAGACGGGTCATTATCTTGTTTGCTACAGAAGCTTCAAAATCCATTCATCGGAAGGAGTATTCTGAATTCTAAAAATATTATGCTAGGAGACTTATATGAAAAAGAACCATCAAAACATAAATAATATTACAGAAGGTGTAATATGGAAGCAAATCCTTATCTTCTTCTTTCCTCTGCTGCTCGGTAATTTTTTTCAGCAGCTATATAATACAACAGACGCAGTCGTCGTTGGTCAATTTGTTGGAAAGGAAGCATTGTCGGCAGTAGGGGGAACAACCGGAACGTTGATCAACCTGCTAGTCGGTTTTTTTATTGGTGTTTCTTCCGGTGCGACCGTAACGATCTCGCAGTATTATGGAGCGAAAAATGACGGGGAAGTGAATAAGGCAGTACATACCTCCATTGCACTGGCTATCGTAGCCGGAGCAGCAATTATGCTGATCGGTCTCATCGGTGCACCATTTGCATTAACCTGGATGGGGACACCGGAGGAAATTATACCGGAAGCGTTGATCTATATCCGCATTTATTTCTGCGGTATGATAGCCAATCTGGTCTATAATATGGGAGCAGGGATCCTGCGCGCAATCGGTGATTCCAGAAGACCATTGTATTTTTTGATGGCTGGGTGTCTTATTAATATTGTTCTTGATGTTTTGTTTGTTGCAATTTTTCATTGGGGTGTTCTGGGTGTGGCGGTTGCAACGGTTCTTTCTCAGTTTGGCAGTGCAGCTTTAGTTTGCGTTGTTCTGCTTAGAACCAAAGAAAGTTATCGCCTGAATATAAAGGAAATACGTTTCCATAAGCTGATTTTGATGAAGATTATCCAGATCGGTCTACCTGCCGGTTTTCAATCCATGATGTATTCCTTCTCTAATGTGATTATACAATCCAGCGTAAATCGCTTTGGAACGAATGTGATAGCTGCGTGGACTGCATACAATAAAATTGACGGTATTTTCTGGATGACAATGAGCTCCTTTGGTATATCGGTAACCACGTTCGTAGGGCAGAACTTTGGTGCGGGCAAATATGACAGAGTAAAAAAAGGGATACGGGTATGTTTGATCATGGCAATGTCGGTAGCGATCGGAATGAGCGCTGTGCTATATGCAGGCGGTTCGGTTGTTTTCTATTTATTTACGCAGGATGCTATGGTTATTGAAAAGGGAATGGAAATCCTGCATTTTCTTGCTCCTACGTTTTTTACCTATGTATGCGTTGAAATCCTATCCGGTTCCTTAAGAGGAATGGGTGATTCCTTTATTCCAATGATACTGACAAGCCTGGGGATATGCGCGCTTCGTATCGTATGGGTTTTTACGACATTGCCGATTTGGCCGGATGTAAAGACGATTCTCATGAGCTATCCGATTTCATGGGCGGCAACGTCCGTCCTGTTTATCATATATTTCTTATGGTATAGAAAAAAGCATATTTATGGATTAAAAAAATAAGATTTTTAATATACTATACCGTGAAGTTGTTATAAAAGCTTCACGGTTTTTTTATCGTATAGGAGTGTGTCCTATACGATAAAAAACCTCAATGCGAACATAGTTCGCATTGGGATGACGCACTCGCGCGTAAGGTATTATCTGCCTGCGGCAGAACGCGCTCGGCACGAGAGTGTGCAAGGCAAACTCGTTGCTACTGCTATTTTATGTTTGACATAAATTACCAATATGTTATAATTGGAGATACTAAGATATGAAGAAGTATGAGGGTGTTTGCATTTCTTACCTTGCTGTAAGAGGGGATGTAATCTTTTGCAGCATTCACAGTGTATGCTGCAACCTCGGAGGTTTGTGTTCGCGCGGCATCCACAAACTTCATGAACAAATCAAACCGCGCAGAAATGAGGGTGAATATGGCAGTAAACAATGCAATGATAGATGATTTTCTACATTCCGCATACGGCGGAGAAAGCATGGCGCATATGCGATATCTCATGTGGGGCAGTATGGCGGAAAAGGAAGGCTTCAAAAATATTGCAAAGCTCTTTGAGGCAATCTCCTACGCAGAACGGGTGCATGCGAACAACCATTTTAAAGAAATCGGAGGCAATGCTGACGATCACACCGTTACAGCAGGCGCTGTATTTGGTACGGCGAAAACGGCTGAGAATTTGCAGGGAGCAATTAATGGTGAGCTTCATGAGGTTGAACAGATGTATCCGGTTTATTTGAACACAGCGCAGCTACAGGGAGAAAAGGGAGCAGAAAAATCCTTCCATTATGCACTGGAAGCGGAGAAAATCCATGTGGATTTATTTCAAAAAGCGCAGAAGGCAGCAAAAGAAGGTAATGACATGGACTTGAAAGCGGTATATATCTGCCCGATCTGCGGTCATACAGTTCTGGATGAGGCTCCTGATCGATGTCCGGTATGCGGCGCAAAGAAAGAATTGTATAAGAAATTTTAAGTCAAGTAACGGCCACTTCTGGTGGTGCATGAAAAAGAAAGTAAAGGATACCTTTTTGACAGAAAATTAAAATAATAAAGCGATTCGATTTGCAGCAATGCGGAGCGGATCGCTTTTTTATTGAATAGGAGTGTGTCCTATTCAATAAAAAATGCTCCATGCGAACATAGTTCGCATTAGGATGACGCACTTGCACGTATTGTATTTTGCCTGCGATGCTGGCCGCGCTCGGCGCTAGAGTTTGCCAAGGCAAACTTATTGTTACGCTTGCCATAAGTAACCATTTTATATGCGTTTTAATTCGATATGCCTTCCTTTGTATTTATAATTGTTTAAAATTTTTGATTGCGTAAAGAAATAATCATTCAATTTATAGAATTAAATGATAACATTATTGTTGGCTAAAAAATAAATATGAAATATACTTTTCTAAAAAAGAAATGAAAGAAAACAATTCGGTAAACTTGACTTTTTTTATTTATTATATATAATGAAAGGTAAGGTTTGCTGAAAATTATTTTTGAAGAAATATATTGTATGATAAATTTCTGACAAATACGTTTTATTTTCACTTTATAAAGATGATATAAAATTATCGGGTGAAAATAAGGAAAGAATTTTAAATTCTTTCACTCATAGAGTTTATGAGGTTAATTATGAAATATAATCAAGGAGGCTATATTGTATGGCAGAGACAGCAAAATTAGATATTAACATTAGACCAGATGTAAGTAAGGTGGAAAGAAAGAGATTAAGAAGAGAAGGCTATTTGCTTGGTAACATATCCAGAAAAGGCATGGACTCCGTAGCAATTGCAGTGAAATTGGAGGAATTCCATAGAGCGTTAAAGAACTACGGCAGGAACGCGGTATTTACACTGTCTGGTGATGATAATACAAATTATAATGTAATGGTGAAGGATGTTGTTGTAACACCGCCGGCTTATGATTTTATCCATGTTGATTTTCACGAAGTATCCCTTACGGAGACGGTTAAAGCCGATGTTGCCATTCGGTTTGTCGGAGCGGAATTTGTTGAAGCAAAGCGCTTAATTATAAACCGATTAATGGATGTTATTCCAGTTAAAGGATTACCGCAGGACATTCCGGATGATATAACGATTGAAGTGACAAAAATGGAACTAGGCGATAGTGTTTCCATCGCTGATGTTAAATTCCCAGAGGGAATTACGCCGGATATCGAAACGGATCAAATGGTGCTTACCATAAATGAAGCCAAAACTCAGGCAGAAGAAACCAAATCTGAAACAGTAGAAACCGAATCTGAAACAGAAACTGTTTAATATTTTAAATTAATATTACTTTATAGGATAAACCGCTAAAAAGGTGAATGTGATAATTTTACATTGCGTTTTTAGCGGTTTTTTGCATGATTATATGCTTTCTTGTTCAAACGGAACGAAACAAAAGAGGTATCTTTTGATTGCTTTTTCTGATTGGTAATAGTAAACAGAGTTTTGAAAAATCAAGCCCTAAAAATTTGTGCAAAGCACACAATAAAATTAGTGACATTTTGTATTGACATTATCCATAAATAGGAATACACTCTTGGCGTCATTTGTAGAAAATGACCTTCAAATAACAGAGGAAAAGAAAAACCACTTTTCCTCCGAAAGAACCTGCAAAACAGTTTCTTTCGTGGATTTTCTGCTACCTTTGGCAGCAGAAATGAGGTTAGCGTGAAGAAAAATCATCTTCACGCAGTGAGTTTGTGTCTAAAAGATATCCACAAACTACATGATGCGCATAATACTGCGCAGAAATGAGGTTAGCGTGAAGGAAAAACATCTTCACGCAGAAGTTTGTGTCTAAAAGATATCCACAAACTACATGATGCGCATAATACTGCGCAGAAACGAGGTTAGCGTGAAGGAAAAACATCTTCACGCAGAAGTTTGTGTCTGAAAGATATCCACAAACTACATGATGCGCATAATACTGCGCAGAAACGAGGTATGAAATGGACGAAAAAGAAATGAGTGAACCTCCCCAATTGCTTCATGTAGGAATAACCTATAATTTAAAGAAAAGCAATCAGGATGAGGAATGGGATCGCCAATCTACCGGCTTAGAGCCCGCCGCCGTGGATAATGAGGCAGAGTATGATGATATTACAACAATTATGGCTATTAAGGAGGCTTTGGAGGGCAAGAACTGTCAGGTAACCTTACTAGAAGTGGATAAAGAGCTGCCGGTGAAGCTGGTGGAGGATAAGCCCGATATTATCTTCAACATAGCGGAAGGAATTCACGGAAGAGGCCGTGAAGCGCAAGTACCTGCTTTGCTTAATTTCTATAAGATTCCCTATACAGGATCGGATGAAACAACCTTGTGCATTGCGCTGGATAAGGCATTGACAAAACGAATCCTTTCCACGTATCGCATTAAAACACCGAAGGATCGGATTATCACCAAGGAGCAGAATCAATTGACCGGAAAATTTCATTTCCCCGCAATTGTTAAGCCCAATGCGGAAGGATCCAGTAAGGGAATATCCGATGTTGCAATCGTTACGAACCGGAGAGAATTGCAGGAACTGGTATTAAAGGACATAAGCCTATACAAACAGGACATGTTAGTTGAGGAATACATCAGTGGTCGTGAATTTACCGTGGGTATTTTCGGTAACGGCAAGGATATTCATGTATTTCCTCCGATGGAAATAGGTTACATAAATCAAGATAATCAATATAATATTTATAGCTATAATGTTAAACAAAATTATAAAGAATTTATTCGGTATGAATGTCCGGCGGATA
The DNA here is from genome assembly GCA_015057615.1 of Lachnospiraceae bacterium. Lineage (GTDB taxonomy): Bacteria > Bacillota > Clostridia > Lachnospirales > Lachnospiraceae > Mobilitalea. Next base: position 14,290 of record SVEA01000026.1, read on the forward strand.
TTAGTAAAGATATAGAAACCGAAATGATAAATACAGCAAAAAAAATTTATGAAGTTTTATCCTGTAAGGATTTTGCAAGAATTGATTTTCGCCTTTCCCCGGAAGGAGAGCTGTATTTTATAGAGATTAATCCTTTACCCGGATTGGCACCGGGTTATAGTGACTTTCCAATGATAGCGGAATTTAACGGAATGGACTATAACTCTTTGGTTTGGAATGTGCTGAAAAGTGCCCTGAAAAGATACGGTATGAAATCTTACATAGATTAGGATTTAGGGGGATAATGAAAATGGAAGATAGTATAGAAACATCTCAAGAAACGGAGCCTCACAGCGCCGAATGGCAGGATTGGAAATGGCAGTTTAAAAATAGAATTACAACGGTAGAGCAGTTGGAAAAGGTAATTCACTTAAGTGAGAAAGAGAAACAGAATATATCCTTTTGTTTAAATAATTTTCGAATGGCAATCACACCTTATTATGCATCCTTAATGGATCCGGTGGATCCAGCATGCCCCATCCGGATGCAGGCGGTACCGACGATAAATGAAATGCAGGTACTTCCCTATGAACTGGCGGATCCCTTAGATGAAGAGCGGGACAGCCCGGTGAAAAACATTGTGCACCGTTACCCGGACCGGGTATTGTTTTTAGTAACCCATATGTGCTCCATGTACTGCCGGCATTGCACCAGAAGACGGACTGTGGGGGAGGAAGATTTTGCAATCAGCGAGGAAGAGATCGATGCGGCGGTGGATTATATAGCAAAGAACGAGGCAATACGGGATGTGCTTATATCCGGCGGGGATCCGCTTACGCTGGGTGATGAAAAGCTGGAGAAAATAATCGCAAAGCTCCGAAAGATCGACCATGTGGAGATCATTCGGATCGGAACCAGAGTACCCGTTGTTCTGCCCATGCGTATTACACCTAAGCTTCTGGCAATGCTGAAAAAATACCAGCCCATTTGGATTAATACGCATTTTAATCATCCAAAGGAAATTACCCCAGCTTCCATCAAAGCCTGTACTGATATCGTAGATGCCGGTATTCCGCTGGGAAACCAAAGCGTTCTTCTACGGGGAATCAATGATAATACGGAGACGATGAAGGAACTCCTCTTAAAGTTGGTAAAAATGCGTGTCCGACCGTATTACCTTTACCAATGTGATTTAAGCCAGGGACTTGGACACTTCCGTACCGAGGTCGAAAAAGGGATTGAAATTATGAAAAATCTGACCGGTAATATTTCAGGATATGCCGTTCCGAAATTTGTGATTGATTCCCCTCATGGCGGTGGGAAGATACCGATAAATCCGGAGTATGTTATTTCTGCTGATGATGGCGAAATTATTATGAGAAATTACGAAGGAAAGATCTATACCTATCCACATATTAAGATTTGAATATAGCAAAAAAGCCAGGAGCTGTTTTTTTGCAGACGGGATTCGTCAGCAGAGAAGCAGCTCCTTTTTTGTCGCATAGGAAATTACGTCCTATTACGATAAAAAACGCTCCGCTAAGGATGCGCACTCAGCACGTAACGAATACTTGAAACATGTATTCGTAAGGTATTTATCTGCCTGTAGCAGAACGCGCTCGGCGCGAGAGTTTGCCAAGGCAAACTCTTTGTACTCGTTTCTTTGAACAGGCAGGGTGGTTGGAACCTATTTACCAATGGCAGCGTCTAATTCATAGATAAGATTTAAGTAACAAAGGCCGATTTATTAAGAAGGCTTTTGTCGGGCTAATTCACAGATAAGTAAATCATTAGGAGGGATACAGGATGAGGCGCATCCTTTTATTATGGAGTGTACTGACGGTTAGCCTGTTATTTGCAGGCTGCTCTAAGAAAACGATTGCAATCGGTGAAATGGATATTGATTTTACACAGATTGATCTTACGGATAGAAATACCGGGGATACATTATCCCTGGATTCGGAGCAATCCCGGGAATTATATGAAAAGCTGCAGGAGACGGAATTTGTTCAGGAGAGACCCAATCGAAAGAGTGGCGGCTGGGACTACTGGATTACATTTCGAAAAGATGACGAAGTTAAAAAGGAGTTTGGAATCCATGGTAAGGATACCCTGGAATACGACGGGAATCTGTATAAGGCGGTAAACTCCAGTATGGATCTAACCGATGTTAAGTCTTACTTATATACGACGTTTCAAGCAACGGTAATCGGTACGGAGAATGGCTTACTCGTAATGCCGGAGAAGGAAAGCATGGAAGCAGGATCATCGGATAAAATATCGGTTGGCTTATCCGATACAAAATTCTATGATGCAGAAGGAAATGAAATCTCGGAAGATATGCTTATGGTGGGAGATCGGATCATGATTACTTATAGTGGTGCGATAAATGAATCCTACCCGGCACAGATTTCCGCTTATGAGATTGATTTGTTGGATAGAAATATTTTGATCCAGGGTTATCTCGCGATTATCGAGGAGCTTTATGAGGAGGATGCAGCCTTAAACAGCGATATCACAATGATTGCTGTCGATACGACGGAATGGATTAATCTGTCGGACGAACAGAAAAAAATGATATGCAACATGGTGCAAGACAAATATGGCTTTGAGGTAGTGGAAAATACTTATGAAGAACTGGTGGAAAAAGGATTAATTGTGGAGAAAGAGCTTACCTATCCGAACGGAATTCTAATTAATATTTCGAATTTGAAATATAAAGAAGAGAAGCAAAAGCTGACCGGTTCCATGGAGAAGTGGAGGAGTGGTCTGGGTGCAACTGGTTCGGACTTTACGGCAGAATATAAAGACGGAGAATGGAAGATCTCGAAAAACAAGCAGTGGAAGAGTTGATTGCAGCAAACCGATGGATCTGCCACCGGCTGCGTTAGATAAATCAAAAAACGGGAATACCATCCTCGGATGCGGTTCCCGTTTTTTGATAGCCGTAAGAAATCTCCTTGCATAAGCGGTTCTTACACGAATACGATTTTCTTTCGAAAGCGTTCTAGTCTGGTCTCAAAATCTTTCCTTGATACATTGATTTGCTCAAAGGCTTCTTCCTTTAGTTCGGTATAATTCTTACCTAATATAAATTTCCAGGCGTAATATTCTGCTATGTGAACACAGATTACTAATTCATTATTTATGCTAACCGAATCGAGAGGGCTGTGGTGGTAGAGAGCAGCCTCTACGATAGGGAAGGGAAGATCCTTGTGATTAAGTAGGTAAGCGCCGATCTCCGGATGATTTACACCGTATTTCTCTTTCTCCAGCGACAGCAGATCCTGTGTAATGTCTGTAGGGGAATGAAAGAGTTTCTTATACATTTCCGGATTGCGTTGTAACAATACGATAAGGCCGATATTGTGCAATAACCCAGTAAATAGGGAAGCCTCCGGGGGCTGCTTGTGAAGGAAAGCCTCATATAGGAACAATAGTATCTTATTCGTACTGTACGCATGTTTCCATAGGAGCTCTGTAATATTGTCTTCCTTCTTTGCATGGGTAGGGCTGGCTTGTATTACCATTGCGGCCCAATGAAGAAAACATTTCAGGTTATGCATACCAATGTAAATTGCGGTTTGTCTTATGGAGCCAGGCATAGCCCCATAGATTGCCCAGTTAGCAACCTGCATAAGCAGCTTTGATAGGACTGGATTCTGCTCAATTCCGGCGATCAGAGCATCTTCGTCCTCATTTTCAATGAAAGAGAGAAGTTTCTTACAATTCTCCGGCATTTCCTCTAAGAAGGGTGCGTCTTTGGTAAGCGTTTCTAAGGCTTTCGAATTTAATACCGAGTGGGTAGCAAATATTCGGTTGATATCATGCAGCAGCTTTTCATTATTCCAGGGTTTAAAAATAATAAAATCCGATATATTATGAAGTGAAGCTCGATAAATGGAGGTCTCTTCCGCATACCCGCTAAGACTGATTCGTATTATATTCGGATACTTTTCTTTTACGGTACTTAATAAACGGTATCCGTCCGTCAGAGGCATCTTCATATCGCTGATAATTAGGTCAACCTCAGTTTCTCCCAATAATTTTAATGCATCTATACCGTTCTCTGCTGTGATAATTTCATAGCCGGTTTCAGAAAATAGCCGTTTCATTACTTTTAAGATCTGCGCTTCATCATCTACAACTAAAATCCTATTCATCTTAACCTCTCATTCCGCCGCCACAGCGGCATAAAATCTATGAAAGAAGCTGCTTACAGGTTCTTTCGGAGTGAAAGTGATTTTCCTTTCACTCTAACCTCACATTTCTGCACGGCTTTTTGCGCATTACGGAGTTTGTGGATGCCGCACAGACATAAACTCTCTACGGGAAGAAGTTTGTTCTTCACGCTCGCCTCTCATTCCGCCGCCAACGGTGGCTTAATATATGTTTCCGCAAGATTATGGAAGTAAGTCGACACAGGTGTCTGGGATTATGCTTTGCTAGGTAGAGACCATCGGAAGTATAATAGTAAATACAGATCCATGCCCATATTCACTCTTAACATTGATCGAGCCGTTGTGCTTGTTGACTATAATATCATAGGAAATACTAAGACCCAATCCGGTACTCTTCCCGATCTCTTTTGTTGTAAAAAATGGTTCGAATATCTTGGATAGGTTTTCCTTTGGTATTCCGGGACCGTCATCTTCGAAACGGATCATGATATCCGGACCGGCTTGTTTTGCAACGACGCGTATGGTACCCATGTTATATCGTTTCTGAGACTTAATAGCCTGCGCTGCATTGACTAAGATATTGACAAATACCTGTGCGATCTGGACACCGTTGCAATACAGTATGATATCATCCGGAACGTCAATTTCTACGTTCGCGACGTATTTGACTTCGTTTTTACTGATCAGAAAAACCTGATGAAATAAATCTAGTAAATCGTAGGAGCTTTTCTCATCATCTTTGACGGATCTTGTAAATACGCGGAGCGATTGCACGATCTTCGTAACTCTGTGTATTCCTTCCTCGGAATCAGATAGAATGTTCTGAAGTTCGTCCAGAATTAGGTTAATCTGATACGCATCATATCTGGCGATGACCTCGGAGGCTGCTTCCCATAAAGCGTCCTTATTCTGGTAAGGAGAGGAAGGCCGCAGGCGTTGATCAATATAATGAAGAAAATCGGATACCCGAAGGAAATATTTCTTTAGAAATTCATAATTACTGCTCACATAGCTCATCGGATTATTGATTTCATGAGCAAGACCGGCAGCTAATTGTCCGACCGCAGCCATTTTCTCGGATTGCACCAGCTGGAATTCGGCTTCGGTCAGCCGGGCATTCATTTCCTTCAACTCTTCATTTTGCTCCTGGGTAACTGCGACAAGCCGTTGCAGCTTATTGGAATTAATTTTAGATTCGATCGCAACCTTGAGCCGGGATTTAAATTCCATCCCGTTGATTGGCTTCGTGATATAATCGAAAGCTCCCAGTTCAAAGCATTCCTTGTAGCTGGCTGTGTCATCTAATGAGGTCAGCATGATGGTGGGCATATTGTTGTAGCGGTCATCTGACCGAAAAAGCTTTAATAATTCCAGACCGGATATGTCTGGCATAATGATATCTAAGATCAGGATATCAATCGCATTATCGTCTACAATTGCTTTGACCTCTTTTGGATTCTTACAGATGAATATATCTGTAATTCCCGGGAGATCTTCAAGATGATTTCTAACAATGGTCAGGTTTATCGGATTGTCATCTACTACAAGTATCTTCATAAACATGCACCAAGCCTTTCCGAAAGCTGTTGTTGCACTTTCTCATAGAACCTTACGCGAACCAATAGCGGTCAGCATGCAATCTGGTTTCTATGCTTTATCTGATCATCGTGATATCTGGATTATACCATTTTTGTAATTTTATATCAACTAATGTTAGTAAAAATATCCTTAAAATGTAAGCCGGCATTACTGTTCACACCCACCATGTATACCATGTTATGATTTTGTCAAATGTATCCGAATCGGAGACGCTTTCACTTAGTTGCATTACGTAGCGGTACATAAGGCTCCAAAATACGGAGCCAAAGTACCAACGAATGCAAATACTCCTTATCGGATATCATTTGTCGAAATCATATGATAGACTTTGCCCATGTGTGAACAGTAACAACCAGAATAAGGATATGATGTGTAAGCTGCAGGCAGGATATAGGAGAAGATTTTATCAAGATTCAAATTTATAAAAAAATATTATAAAATTAGTTGACGAATGTATTGCAATATCATAATATATAAATATAACAGTAATACGATAGAAAGAAAGCATTACGAAGGAAATGCGGACTTATTTACATTTACAATCGGAGAAGCAAGATTAGAAAACTTCGTTTTATTTTAAACATATTTTAGAAAAGAAAGCAGGGAAACGCTATGGACAAAGATTATTGTAAATATTCAGAGCTTGCAGAGATGCTGAAGGTTTTGGCACATCCGGTTCGTCTTTGCATTGTGAAAGGCTTATTAGAGAACGGGGGGTGTAATGTATCCTATATGCAGTCCTGCCTGGGAGCTCCGCAATCTACCGTATCACAGCATTTACAAAAGCTTCGGACTGCCGGAATTATTGAGGGGGAACGAAACGGTACCGTAATCTGTTATCGGGTTTGCAATGATAAGGCAGCAGAGATTATTAAGGTACTGTTTCGCGAGTAATCTTTTTGTAACAGAGTCTGTGTCTTGCGGCATACACAAGCTCTATTAGGTGCAAAGCGCCGCGTAGAAATGGGGAAAAATTGCGCAAAACATTGCGCGGAAATGAGGTTAAGTATGAATAAAAAAGTATTGATTGTGGGCGGCGTTGCCGGAGGCGCTTCGGCAGCCGCAAGACTGAGAAGATTAGACGAAACAGCGGAAATCATTATGTTTGAGCGTGATGAATACATCTCCTTTGCAAATTGCGGTCTTCCATATTATATTGGTGAGACGATCCAGGATCGGAACCGGCTGCTGGTTCAGACCCCGCAGGCGATGAAGGCAAGATTTCGTATTGATGTAAGGGTCCACAGCGAAGTCGTTCAGGTCGATGCGGTTCATAAAAAAGTCACGGTTAACAGTAAGGAAAAGGGTACCTATGAGGAAAGCTTTGATTACCTGATTTTATCACCGGGAGCGAAGGCTTTACGGCCGAACATCCCCGGAATAACCAGCGATAAAATAGTAACATTAAGAAACATTCCGGATACCGACCGAATTAAGGAATATGTGGACAGAAAAGGTGTCGGAGATACGGTTGTCATTGGCGGAGGATTTATTGGCGTCGAAATGGCGGAAAATCTTCGGGAAAGAGGGTTAGGTGTAACCCTGGTGGAGGCAGCACCGCATATCCTTGCACCCTTTGATGCAGATATGGCAGTAATCGCGGAGAAAGAGCTGGAAGATAACGGTGTGAATCTGCTCCTTGGAGACGGTGTAAAAGGATTTCATGAAACGGGTAGTAAGATTGAGGTCACCTTAAGCAGTGAAACGAAAATCACGACAGATCTGGTCATACTGGCGATCGGTGTAGCACCGGATACCGGGTTTTTAAGGGACAGTGGAATTCAACTTGGCCCGCGGGGGCATATTCTGGTTAATGATAAGCTGAGAACCAATGTGGAGGGCATCTATGCGGTTGGAGATGCGATTGCGGTTACGGATTATATTACCGGACAGATTACCGCAATTCCACTAGCAGGACCGGCAAATAAGCAGGGAAGGATAGCAGCGGATAATGTGGCGGGGCAAAACATAAAATACAATGGCTCCCAGGGGAGCTCGATTCTCAAAATATTTGACTTAACTGCAGCAAGCACGGGAGCAAATGAGAGAACCCTGCAAAGGGCAGGCATATCCTACCGGCAGATTGTGGTGCATCCGGTTTCCCATGCTTCCTATTATCCCGGTGCGATTCCGATGACCTTGAAGCTTCTGTTTGACGAGCAGGGGAGAGTCCTTGGAGCGCAGGGGATCGGATACGACGGAGTCGATAAAAGAATGGATGTAATTGCAGCCGTGATCCGCATGAAGGGAACGGTACAGGACTTAACCGAGCTGGAGCTGGCATATGCACCTCCCTATTCCTCTGCAAAAGATCCGGTGAATATGGCAGGGTATGCGGCGCAGAATGTCATTGAGGGTAGAAGTCATATCATTACCTGGAAGGAATTACAGGAGAAAGGCAAAGCGGATTATCTTCTCTTGGATGTCCGAAGTGAGATCGAATTTAACAATGGGCATATCAAAGGGGCAGTCAATATTCCATTGGACAGCTTGCGGGAACGTCTCGGAGAATTGGAGAAGGAAAAGGAAATTGTAGTGTATTGCCAAGTCGGTTTACGTGGTTATTATGCGGATCGGATTCTTTCTCAAAACGGCTATCGTGTTCAGAACGTGACCGGCGGATATAAATCCGCATTAAATCTTAAATATGTTCCGCAAAGAGCAGAGCGGAAGTCTGCTGAGCTGATGGCTGCTGAACTGGCAGTTGGCAGGCAGGTTACGATAGATCCGGATACGCAGGTAGCGAAGCAAGTGACCTGCGATGCCGGGCATTATGATAAAGCGTTGGATGCCTGCGGCCTATGCTGTCCGGGACCTTTGATGCAGGTAAAAGCCAGCATGGAGGAGCTTGCGGACGGACAGATTCTTAAGGTATCCGCCAGTGACCCCGGATTCTATGAGGATATCAAGGCATGGTGCCGGGGAACAAAGAATGAATTGCTGGAACGAAAGAAAGCCAGCGGTAATATTACCGCCTATATTCGAAAGAGGATCCCGGAGGGAATGGCAAATCCTTCAAATCTTACAGAGCCGGAACGGCATGCAGCCAAAGAAACTGCGAAGGATAATAAGACCATGGTGGTATTCAGCGGAGACTTAGATAAGGCGATTGCCTCCTTTATCATAGCGAACGGTGCAGCCTCCATGGGGAAGAAGGTCACGATGTTCTTCACCTTCTGGGGTCTCAATATCTTAAGAAAACCGGAGAAGGTGAAGGTACAGAAAGGCTTCATGGATAAGATGTTTGGCAGGATGATGCCCCGCGGCAGCAGGAGGCTGAAGCTCTCCAAGATGAATATGCTGGGATTCGGCGGTAAGATGATCCGTAAAGTAATGAAGGATAAGAATGTAACTTCCTTAGAAGAATTGATCCGGGCAGCCATGGACAATGGAATTGAGATGGTTGCCTGCCAGATGTCCATGGATGTCATGGGGTTAAGAAAGGAAGAGCTGATCGACGGTGTGAAGATCGGTGGAGTAGGCTACTATCTCGGTGAGGCGGAGGATTCGAACGTTAATTTATTTATCTAGGATAGGAATCAATGTCCGAAGTTCTAGCAAAACAATGAACACGAATAGGTACGCATCGATAGACATTCCTATCTTTTATGACCTATAAATTAATAACTGGGACTTGTTGCAAAACGAAGTGATTCGTGAGGAGGATTTCGGGATTGTAACAGGTCCTTTTTCGGGTGTTGCATATTATGCAGCAGATACTTATTAGCTCAAAAGCTCCTGTAGAAAGTCCCGGCAGACGGATTTGCCTATGCTGGAATTCGGCAAATGGAAAGAATTTGGGGAAACTTTCGAAGGCTTACACATAAATGCATCGGAAGTTAGGTGGGAAAATTTTGGAGTGGTTCTACTTGCAGGATGGAATAATTTGTGGCAAACTAGATATAAATTCAAGCTGATCTATAAAAAATAACTCATCATTTGCATAATTTATGCATGGATAAGCAATAAGAAACCAGATATAATAATTGGCGGGGAGGTGCGATTTGTTACGTCATAAAAGAAAGGTAATTGGAATTATTGTAACTGCTGTGCTTATTTTTATCATGGGTATTCTTCCAAAGCCGGTATCCGGTGAAGTTCAGCCCATAGAAGAGATGGAACAAAAATTAGAGGGAATTACCGAGGAGGAGAAAGCAATTCTCATGGATCTCTTTGCCATCACGCAGGAAATCGAAGAGCTAGAACGGGAGGAGAAGATTCTGATAGAAGAAATCTCTTCTATGGAAATCGAGAGCAGGAAGCTGGAAGAGCAAATTCATGACAAACAGAAGGATTATGATGCTCAATTAGAAATTCTGAAACAGGTTTTAGTAGAGTATCAGAGGGGCGGTCCTGCAAATTATCTGGAGATTTTATTACAGGCGGATAATCTGACAACATTTTTAAAGAGTATCAATATCATGAAAGACATTTCCCATAATACCGGAGAGCTGTTAAGCTCCCTGGAGGAAGGAAAGAAGGTACTCGAGGCAGAAAAAGAGCAGCTAAATGCTTCCTTGCTGGCGATGGAGAAGAAAAAGACAGAGCAGCAGGAGAAGATCAATGAGAAATTACTGCGGAAGAAAGAGCAAGAGGACTATCTTGCCAATCTTCGGGAGGAACGGGATTTCTATCAAGAGCAGCTGACCAATCTGGAGCAGATGTGGGATGACAGCAAAAAAATCTTTGCCGAAATTGTAACAGAAATATCTAAAACTATTGGAGAAGGTTATTTTACAGCGGAGGACTTAAGCTTATCGTTTACCTTTACCTCGGTTCAAGGCATCCTTTCCGAAGATACCTTGAATGAAATCTTAAAAGAGCATTCCGGACTTTCGGAGACGATATTCCATTTTAACCAGGAACAGGTATCCATTGAAGTTCCGGAGAAGCATCTGATACTGACCGGGAATTTTGTCATGGAAGGGGATACCGCAATTCGATTTGAAGCTGCGGAGGGCAGTTTCTTTGCTATCCCTTTGGAACCTTCTGCAATCGAAGATTTATTCCGGGACACCCCCCTATCCATCGACTTTAAAAAGATTGCCGGGGATGCGATGGCAATTGATTTTACCCTGGATAAGATAGAATGCCGGGAAGGATTCATAGCGTTTGCTATTAAAATTAAATGGTAGATCGGAGGTGCAAAGTATGAATAGTCTCGCAAAAGAACGGCGAGCCATGGGCGTTAGTATGAATAGTCTCGCAAGAGAACGGCGAGCCTTTGGAAGAATAGCAAAAGCAGCTATTCTTCAGGATTTATGCCAAAAAAGCACGGGCATTAGTATGATCGAAGCAAACGGAGTTTCCTTAAGATATAAAGATGGAACGGAGGCGCTTAAGAAGGTAACGCTAACCATAAAACAGGGCGAACTTGTGTATATCACCGGACCCAGCGGCTCGGGAAAGACTAGCTTTCTTAAGCTTTTGATGGGAATGGAGCAGCCTACCGGCGGTACCCTTAGGGTGTTTAATCATCCGATGAACGGTAATGAAAGAAAAATTCGGAAGCTGAGAAGAAAAATCGGTCCGGTATTTCAAGAATTTAAACTAATTGAAGGAAGGACAGTTCTGGAAAATGTGATGATCGGAATTCGGTTTCTTGGCATTTCCCCCAAAAAAATGAAGGAAGAAGCAGTAAATGCATTACATAAAGTCGGTCTGGGTCATAAAATCTACTCCAAGGTGGAGAACTTGTCCTGGGGAGAGGCTCAGAGGGTCGCCATTGCCCGGGCTGTGATCCGAAAACCTGCTCTGATACTTGCGGATGAGCCTACCGGTAATCTGGATCATGAGAATGCCGTACATATCCTAAAGCTGTTAACCTCCTTTACGAATTCGAACACGACGGTAATCATTACTACCCATGCGACGCATTTAATTGAAAATGAGGAAAATGCGACCTTTCTTCGGGTAAATGCAGGTGAGTTTACGATAGAACGGAGCAGAAACGGAGGATATGATGAAGACATTATTCTATAACATCGGATATTTCCGAAAGGAAGCGGCGAAGACAGTCGGGCTGAATCCTCTGTCAAACCTGTTCTCCTTACTTGGAACTGGTCTGATTCTATTCTTACTTGGAATGGTGATGATGGGATGGTCCGTAGGAAATCATATGATCGACTCTCTTCAGAAGGAGGCGGAGATCAGTGCTTATTTTGAACAGGGCATCGGTAGGGAGCAGGCAGAGGCTCTGGTAGATGAAATAAAGCGAGTCGATGGAGTACGGGAGGCAGCGCTGATTGAGGAAGAAGAGGCACAGAACCGCATGAAAGAAATTCTCGGGGAGGAAGCGCATATCCTGGAGCTGTTCGATGAAAATCCCTTCGAAGCATTTATTGAGGTGAGAATTGATCTGGACTTGATGGATTCTGTCCTGAAGAATGTGAAAGAGCAGAAAGAAATTGAATATGTTAGAGATAACCGTGAGGTACTGGAACAGATACGAAATCTTACCGAAGGGATCAAACGGTTTGGCTATCTAGTGATTCTAGCGGTCGGCATTACTACCATGATTATCATCTCTCATATGATACGCCAGGGGATCTATCATAATAAGGAGCATATCAATACCTTAAGATTATTGGGGGCGCCAAACAGCTTTATCGGCTTTCCCTATCTGCTGTCGGGATTATTCTTAACCCTGCTTGGAGGGCTGCTGGCGGTGGCATTGCTAAGGCTGCTGCTGGAAAGCGGGTACCATCAGCTTGGCGGAGCGATACCATTTATCCCGCTTCCGACGAAGGAAGAGCTCTTTGGCAATTCCGCTTCTTTTGTTATCATGATAAGCGCATTACTTGGGCTGTTTGGCAGTCTGTTCGGTTTATCCTCGATCAAGCCGAATGATACGAAGTAGAGTATCAGGCAATTGCAAAACTTTCTAGTTGAATTGTTTATACAGTAGATGCACATTCCGATGGATGCGATCTGATACCAGTCTGGTATGTGGATTCTATGACTTATGACAAATAGCGGCATAGAGATGGGGCAGGAAAAGTTAATATCCGGCTGCTTTATAAACATAGGAGACAGATAGGAGAAAGACAGGAGACATAGTAGAAGGATAGAAGAAAGATAGGAGACAAACGGCACAGGAATATAAGATAAAATTACAAATAATTTGGAGGCAGCCAGTATGATAAGTTTTATGAATGACTACAGTGAAGGTGCTCATCCCAGAGTACTGGAATTATTAATGAAATCGAATTTTGAACAGAATACCGGTTATGGTGAGGATATTCATAGTGAAAAAGCAAAGGGATATATAAAGAAAAAGCTGCAAAGAGAGGATGTAGATATTCATTTCATCCCTGCCGGGACACAGACGAATCTACTGACGATTTCCTCGTTTTTGCAGCCGCATCATGGGGTGATTGCAGCCGATACCGGACATATCAATGTTCATGAGACTGGAGCGATTGAAGCAACCGGGCATAAGGTGATCGCCATGCCGGGAAAAGATGGAAAGCTCACGCCGGATGCGATAAAGAAGGCTTTGGATTACCACAGGGACGAGCATATGGTAAAGCCTAAAATGGTTTATATCTCCGATACGACAGAACTTGGTACAATATATACAAAGGCGGAACTAACGGCAATCCATGATATCTGTAAAAAGAATAATTTATTACTATTTTTGGACGGAGCAAGATTAGGCTCCGCACTGACCTGTAAGGGAAATGATCTGGAGCTTAAGGATATCGTGAAGCTGGCGGATGTCTTCTATATCGGAGGCACGAAAAATGGTGCCTTACTGGGAGAAGCTCTCGTTATCTGCAAGGAAGAGTTAAAGGAGGAATTTCGTTACCTCATGAAGCAGAGGGGAGCCATGCTGGCGAAAGGATTTGTGATAGGAATTCAATTTGAAGCGCTGTTTTTGGATGATTTATATTATGAGTTGGCAGAGCATGCAAATCAGATGGCGGAGCGGATTACTCATGCATTAAAGGCAATGGGATACGCCTTCTCTGCACCTGCGTGCTCTAATCAATTGTTCCCGATCCTCCCGAATGCGCTCGTAGACAAGCTATCGAAAGAATTTAAATTCAGTATACAGGAGAAAGTGGATGAAGGGCATAGTGTTGTTCGATTCGTGACCTCCTGGGCTACAAAAGAAGAGAATGTAGATAAACTGATTCAATGCTTGAAGAGCGAAACGAACGGTACAACGATAATATAGAAAAGGCAAAGAAGCTTTCTTATTCATGCATACAGATGACCTGCCATGCGGATTGGCAATTATTCGGGGATAAAGGAGCAGGATGCGCACATAATATATAGTAGACTAGTCATAGATTAACGACTTCAAAGCAATTGCTCATTAAAATACGGTTTCTAACTGATATGAGTTTTTCTTGCTTTGTGCAAATTGAGGAAGACGATTTATTAGGAAGGCTTTTGACCTTCAAATCAAATAGGTTCCGGATAGGAACAGGATTTACAAAATACGATATATGGCGGGATCAGATGCAGACAGTAAGAACAAAGATATTTGAGTATGGACAAAAAGAGATGGATTACTTAAAAAATGCGGATCCGATTCTGGGGAAAGTAATTGACCGGATCGGTAAGATAGAGCGTGTGATTATTCCTGATTTATTTCCTGCATTAATCTATGCGATTATCGGGCAGCAGATTTCCTTAAAAGCCTGCAAGACCATCTGGGCAAGAATGCAGGATCAACTCAGTCCAATCGTTCCGGAACATATCGCTTCTATTTCCGTTGAAGACATACAACAGCTGGGAATGCAGACTAAAAAGGCAGGCTATATTAAAGGGATTGCTCAAAAGGCAGCAAGTGGCGAATTTGATTTAAACCGGCTCTATGAGCTTTCGGATGAAGAAGCGGTAAAGCAATTATCGTCTCTGAGCGGTATCGGAAAATGGACCGCAGAGATGCTCCTGCTTAATTGTCTGGAACGGCAGGATATCGTAAGCTATGGAGATATAGCGATTCGCAGGGGAATGATGAAATTATATGATTTACCGGAGCTTTCTAAGGAACAATTTGAAGTCTATCGAAGACGATATTCCCCCTACGGATCGGTTGCATCCATCTATTTATGGAGAGTGTCGTATGAGTAGAAGCAGGAGGCAGATGTAAACTACCTGCGGCAACAGTACCAAAGAGAGTATCTGCAGCTTCTGGGGGTTACACTGGAATGTGCAGCATAAACTATATGATACGTTTGGCTTCCCGATTGAATTCACGGTAGAGCTGGCACAGGAAAAAGGATACTTTGTAGACTTGGATGGGTTTCAAAAGAAATTTGCGGCGGACCACATGCTGCCAATACGGAAGAACTGGGTAGTTTCAGAATAATAAAAGAGGAAGCTTCCTCGGAAGGAGTCAGAAGAATTAAGGCAGCTATTCATAATGCACAGTAACAACATAGCAATATAAAATAAATAATAGTTGTTACATATTTTTTCATTCCAGCGCAGCATCCCATTCGGGTACAGCTTTTACATATCATGAAGTTGTGGATGCTGCGCTGATAGAAAACTTTGCAGAGCCGCGGCACTCATATTATTTTGCAGCAATGCTATCTCTCTCTTCCTTTAAAATGTCCATAAATACCTCATCATAAAATCTGCCTTTCAGATAATAGGACTGTCTTCTTCTCCCGATTTCTTTAAAACCGATTTTCTTATAGCAGCTAATCGCTCTGTCATTAAAAGAGAAAACCTTCAGCATGATATTGTTCAAATTCAGATAATCAAATCCATAGTCAAGCAGTAGGCGAAGCGCCTCCTGACCATATCCTTTGCCTCGGTTTTCCTCCTCACCTATGAAGATCCCGACAACAGCACACTGCATCAGCTGATTAATCTCGTTAATTCCACAGTTGCCGATTAAGGTGTCATCCTCAGATCGAATAATAGCGAAGTTATAAGTATTCAGATTATTTTTGATCCATTCTTTTTCCGTTTCCAGCGAAAGCAATCGAGAGGAGCTTCCTACCCCGTCCGTAACCTTAAAATCATTAAGCCATCCTACGTATGTTTCCGCATCCTCCAAATTAATTGGAGATAAGTAGATTCGTTTTCCGATTATTTTCCTGTAATATTTCATAAGCAATTCCTCCTTAAAATAAATGGGTAATATAAGTTTTAAGGATTATTATATAATAGATTTTATAAAAAGTATACCAAAAGATTCCATTCAACTTTATTGTTTAATTGGAGAGCTTCAGGCATTCTATGGAAGAATGCATTTATTTCGCTATACATTTTAAGCTTTTCCCTTCCCGAGTTTCCGCAAAATATCGCGGTTTAAGGTATCGCGGTGATTCTCCGTCCAAGTTTTCGCATTGCGGAGTAGTTCATCGCAGAACGCCGCTACGTCTTCACCAGTGATTTCAAGAACGCCTTTACCGTCAGCAGCACTCTCTTCGAATAGTTCAAGCAGATTGGACTGTAATCCGAGCATATCATATCCGTCGCCACCGCCGGATAACGACCACATATAATGTGTCGCTTTCTCAAACACATAGCGATAATCATCCGGTAATGCCTTAATTCGAGCCAGATATGCTCTGTATTCAGCCTTATCTTTTTGATGGTTTTCAGGGATTCGAATCCCTTTTTAATCGTTTCAATCATTGTCTGCACTCTCCTTTAATTCGATAATTTTTGACGCTACGAACTCCCATTTTTCCCAGAACCGCCTTAGTTCCTCGCGCCCTGCGTCATTAAGGGTAAAGAACTTGCGCGGCGGACCCATATCGGATGGTTTTTTCTCAATGTTCACCAGCTTATTCTTTTCCAAGCGCACCAAAATGGTGTATGTGGTTCCGTCCACCACGTCCGTGAAGCCCAGTGCATTCAACCGCTTTGTTATCTCATAACCGTAGGTTTCCTTTCGGCTGATGATTTCAAGCACACAGCCCTCAAGAACTCCCTTCAGCATTTCCGTCAAATTGTCCGTGACTAGCACCTCCTCAATCCACTAATAAGTATCACATGAATGCAGTAGCACTTACTACCGACTATATAGTAGCACATAATAGATAACGTGTCAATAAGGAGAGATGTAAATAATAATTGACAACGAAAGATAAACCTGTTATCATATACATACTAATGGTATGTATGAGTATGGGAGGTGAAAAACTTGGCTCGAAACAAATACCCGGAGGAAACCGTAGAGCGAATTCTTGATGCTGCTACAGAGCTTTTTCTTGAAAAAGGCTATGAAAATACAACCATACAAGATATCATCAATCGTCTCGGTGATTTAAGCAAGGGGGCTATATATCATCACTTCAAGTCAAAGGAAGACATCATTATTGCGGTTATTAACAGATTATATGGTACGGTTTACCCTGTATATCATGAGATAAAGTCATCAAAAGAACTGAACGGCCTCGAAAAGCTAAAAAAGTTATTCCTTTTTTCTGTTGGAAATACAAGCCAGGAAATTCTCGTACAAACACTGCCAAATTTACTTAAAAACCCTAAGTTTTTGGCGATACAGCTGGATAAAACAGTAAATGAGTTAGCTCCCGAATTTATAGAGCCCATAATTCTTGATGGCATAAATGACGGCTCAATACAGACGGAATATCCGAAAGAGCTTGCCGAAGTTATGACAATGCTTGCGAATATATGGCTCAATCCATTTATATTTAACTGTACAAAGGAGCAAATTTATAAAAAATGTCTGTTTTTTAAGCATTTGATGACCAAATTAAATGTTGATATTTTTGATGATGAACTTTTAGCAAAGCTTGAACAACTGGGGAATATGTAACAATCCGAAAATTTAAAATAACTGCCCTTTGTGGCAGCTAATTTTTGATTTTATACATACCAAACGTCGGTATATAACTTAAGGAGGTTTTAATGGAACAACAATTTACAGTGCAGACAAAAGGTCTGTGTAAAGAATTTGACAAAAAGGCGGTACTAAGCCGTCTTGAAATCAATGTTAAACAAGGTGAAATCTACGGTATTCTTGGAGCAAATGGAGCAGGCAAAACTACGCTTTTAAAGCTTATCGCCGGATTACTTGAGCCAACAGAGGGCGGTACCTATGTCCTTGGAAAAAACTCTTGGCAGGATAGAAATGTGGTGCTTGATAGTATTGGCAGTTTGATCGAAGTGCCAACATTTTATGAACATCTCTCAGCATACGAAAATCTGTCTATCCATCTCGCCTATATGGGCACAAGTGCTGATATAAAAAAGACTCTTGAACGGGTCGGTCTTGGTGATGTGGGCAATAAGCCTATATCAAAATTTTCACTCGGTATGCGTCAGCGACTCGGTATCGCAAGAAGCTTTATTCATAACCCAAAGGTGTTGCTGCTTGATGAGCCGATTAACGGTCTTGATCCTGTGTCAATCAGGGAAATGCGTGAGTTATTTATCTCGCTTAAAAAAGAAAAAGTGACTATTTTAATGTCAAGCCATATTTTAAGCGAGGTTGAACAAACGGCAGACCGGGTTGCAGTCATTGCAAATGGCAGATTGATGCTTGAAGCCGCTATGAGCGAGCTGAAAGCGGAGCACCAAAGCAATGTAGAAGATTACTTAATTACAAAGATGAGCGGAGGAAGATAATCATGATAAAACTTATTAAATTGGAGCTTGTCAAAAATAAACTCAGTGCGTACCTGTTAGCATCTTTGTGTATCTTGATTTTTGGGATTGGTTTTTGCTTTATGACAGCTTTTATTCCACAACTAGACAACTTGAACGGAGCTATACCACCCTCTGTAAACGTAACCTTGTTTTATGATTGGAGTAATTTTATTTCAATCATTTCAGTGTTATTTGCTGCAGCGTTTAGTGTTTTATCTGCTGTTATGCACACGAAGTTTACCGTAGATGAATATACAGGCAAAAAAGCAATTCTACTATTTTCCTATCCTCAGAGTAAAAGCAAGATACTCTTTGCAAAATGTGTACTTGTATTCTTCTTTACAATTATTGGAGCTGTGGTGTGCAATATAGCAGCTGTCGGAATTTTTGCGGTGTGTTCAAACGCATTCAATATTATGATACAGCCTTTTAATGCTACGATGATACCCGATTTACTTGCCAAATCAGGCATTTCAGCATTACTTGCTGCATCGGCTGGTATTATTTCTATGCGTGTGGGATTTTGGAAAAAATCACTTGTGGCTACGGTGGTTACATCATTTTTGCTAATTGCACCCTTTGGAAATATTATTTCACTTTTTCCGGAGCACTCCATTGAAGTTCACTTGATTGGAATGGGCATTTTATTGGCTATGGGACTGCTGATTTTTATAGAGCTGCTATCTAAGGTGAACAAAATGGAGGCACTGTAATATGGAAAACAAAAGACTGTTCCACAAGAACTTTACTTTGGTGGTAATCGGTCAAATTATTTCACTGTTTGGTAATGGCATTATACGATTTGCGTTGCCTCTGCATCTCTTGAACCAAACAGGATCGGCTACCCTTTTTGGAATTGTCACCGCACTGTCTTTTTTACCTATGATCCTGCTTACCCCCATAGGCGGCATTATTGCAGACAGGATGAATAAGCGAAATATCATGGTAACCCTTGATTTTTTAACCGCCGGCTTAATGGCTGTATTCTTTTTGCTGCTCGGAAAAGTGGATCTGGTTGCCCTGCTCATTGCTACTCTGATGCTGCTTTATGGCATACAGGGTGCCTATCAGCCAGCGGTGCAAGCTAGTATGCCGCTTTTGCATGGCAAGGAAAATCTGCTGGCTGCAAATGCGATTATTAATCAAGTAAACTCACTTGCCGGATTGTTAGCCCCTATTTTGGGCGGTATATTGTTCGGACTATGGGGACTTACTCCAATTATTTTGGTTGGCGGTGGTTGCTTTTTGATTTCTGCAGTGATGGAAATTTTTATCACCATTCCTCACACGAAAGAGAAAGATAAACAAGGTATTTTTAAAATTGTGAGGCAGGATTTTTCCGAAAGCTTTTCATTTATGCGTAAGGATAAGCCTGTTATCTTAAAAAGCATCGGTATCATCTGTGCGTTTAATCTGTTTTTAAGCGCTATGCTCCTTGTGTCTATGCCTGTGCTTATCACGCAAACACTTGGTATGTCCGATCAGCTATATGGATATTCTCAAGGAGCGCTTGCCGCGGGAGGGGTTTTTGGAGGCATATTTGTAAGTGCTTTTGGAAAAAAGCTGAATATCAAAAAGTTGTATATATTATTGCTGACTACCGCTGTATTACTTTTACCGATGGCTGTTTCTCTGTGGTTGGGACTATCCCCTTTTGTAAGTTACTTGGTTATTAGCACAAGCTGTTTCTTACTGATGAGTGTTGCAACAATGGTGACTGTTCAAATGCTCACTTTCATTCAAGGGGAAACTCCCACACAGCTGATAGGAAAGGTGGTAGCTTGCGTTATGGCGCTTGCTATGTGCGCCCAGCCGCTCGGGCAGGCTATGTATGGTTATTTGTTTGACGCTTTTAAGGACATACCGTACATAGTTATCTTTGGTGCGGCGTTCCTATCCGGAGCGATTGCGTTACTGTCTAAAAAAGTTTTTCAAAATATAAATTGATTTAAGTGTCAATAGCCAATTTATAAAACCAACTTCATCAATTTGCACAATTTATGCATTGATAAGTAATAGGAATATATTTTATTCGCAACACGCAGTTCCGCCAAGTATTGCAGAAAACTCAATACTTGGATTGAAGTACGTAATGGTACATAAGACCACAAAATACGTGGGTCTAAGTACCAGCGACTTCAAACAGTTGCGTATTATAATATTGTTTCCTATTACTTAAGTATTCCATTGATTTGTTAGGATAGCTTTTGACACTCAAATCATAAGTTAGCTATACTTGAGAATTGAAAGAGAAGTGAGCATGGATAAATCAGAATGGTTATTGGTCCTGTTGTAAGAATAAAATAATTGAATATGTCAGGTATCAAAGACCCAGACGCTAAGACGAGAGCGGATAATTTATGAGAGCACACCTCATCGATTATTGGCTCATTCTTTATGATAACTATGTGATATTGATATGCGATTGCTTACACTTTTAAAACAGCGCCTTGGCGCTGTTTTTTTAGGGAACATGTAATTAATGTAGCATAGTAGACTTTTATAACTCAAACTTTGTTGTTAATTAGTGTCTGCTGAGCAGACCTAAAGTTATTGATTTTACTGACTTTTGCGGCGTTTTGTGGTAAAATAATAGCAAGGAATTTAAAGAATTTGAATCTTTTTCTTGCAGTTATGATG
>SVEA01000027.1 GCA_015057615.1 Lachnospiraceae bacterium
CATTTGTTGAAAAGATTAAATGATTTGGGCTGGCAGCCTGCCACTGCTATCTAAATCCATAAAAACTATGAAAAAGCTTCATAGGGGGGGATTGTTGCGTCTTTTTGCTAACAAAGAGACGTTTTCATAATAAAAGCCTTCCTAACAAACAGTCTTCGTTAATTTTCGCAAATCAAGGAAAAACCAGGGTAATAGGAGGCAATATTTAATGAGCAACTGTTTTGAAGTCGTTGGCACTTAGACCACGTATTTTGTGGTCTTATGTACCATTACGTACTTCAATCCAAGTACTGCGTTTTATGCAGTGCTTTGGGGAACACGTGTTGCGAATAAAATAGGTTTCATATTACTTGTCAATACATAAATTGTGCAAATTGATGAAGTCGGTTTTATAAATCGGCTTTTATACTCAAATCTTTTTTAAAAATTCTTTTATTTTAAAGATTGATTAGAGATAAGCATTATATAACATATCTATACGCTGAATGCAACATGCAGGAAAGCATCTCAGCCAGATTGAAAGGAGCAATAAAATGAAAAAAAAGCAAATCCTGTGTTTTATACTGATATTTTGCTGCATCTTATACGGCTGCAGCCAGAAAAAAGACATAGAAGAAACGAGCAACCCATTAAAGGGCAGATATGTTGAGAAAAGCCTCCCGCTGCCTGCAGAGGTAACCGGAGATTTCATCCAGCTTACCAAGAAGGATCAAAAGCCATTGCTCTACATATTTAACGAATCCACTTTTGTCATAGCAGGCTATCAACTAGAGAGTGATGGTACCTGGACAGAAGTGACCCCTGAATGGATCAAATCCATTCCCTCCCTGCCAAAAGGATGGGCCTACCAGCCCCGGTTTATGGAGGATTCCAATGGCTATCAGTATCTGTACTATTTCGAGCTGACCGACACCAGTCTGATAGCGAATCTACTGTGCTCCAAGGATGGAACCACGTATGAGGCTCTGCATCCGGAGGGCTGGGAGGATTCCTATCCTGCCCGGATAGCTGTGATGGAGGACGGGACAATCGCAGCCACCTTCTACAATAATGAGGTCAAATTATATAGCAGTACAGACCAGAAGCTCTTATCCACTCTGTCTGACCTAACCTATCACAGTGATTTCCTGGACACCATGGGAACAAAGCTTATCCTGGGAGAAGACGACGAAAACTATAGGATTAAAAATATCGTTGTATATGATACCTCTCTTCAAAGCAGCACCAGCTATCCTTATGAAGCTACGATTGATACCTACACAGAGACCTATTCTGACCATAACAATCAGGATATCCTTTTGTGTAATACAGACGGTATTTTTAAATTGGAAGAAGATACCTCCCTCTGGAACTGCGTCCTTGACGGCACTCTGACCTCCTTGGCAATGCCCACGATGTATTATCACGGATTTGCGGCCGATGCCTTCGATAACTATTACGTATTGTATAGCAATAGCAATAATGGGTATTCCCTTATGCAATATACCTTTGATGAAGAGCTGGATGCTATTCCCTCCAACGAACTGAATATCTATGCCCTTACGGATAGCAGCACTTTAAGACAGGCTGCGGCAGTCTTTCAACAAAAGAATACCGATGTTAAGGTTAATTTTACCATAGCGATGACGAAAGAGGAATATGAATCGGCAGATATGGCAACTAAGGACGATTATATCCGTGCCTTGAATACAGAGCTTCTGGCCGGAAGCAATTATGATATTCTTATTCTGGACGGTCTTCCGGCGGATTCCCTGATCGAAAAGGGAGTTCTGGCAGACATCAGTGACCTGCTGCAGCCTATGATCAAGGACGGTACGCTTTATAAAAACATTATGGATAATTACGATCAGGAAGGCAAAATCTACCGGGTTCCGGCAAGATTTAGCGTTAGTATGCTGTTTGGTAATACAGAAGATATCGACAAGCTAAGCTCTTTGGAGACGCTTGCCGAATACGCTTCTACCCACACGGATGCTCCCATGTTTGGCTCAATTACGCTGGAGCATTTAATCGATACCTTCCTCCCCTATGAGATCAGCGGCCTGTTCGATCATCAGGATAAGATCAACCGGGATAATCTCATTCGCACCCTGAATTCTCTAAAGCTTATCAGTGACCGATGCGGTCTCCTGGAAGCTTATGATCGTTATTCCTATGCGATTCCCGGCAACAACATCTGGAACCTGCTTAACGGTGAATACTTAGCCTTATATACACCACAAAGTTTCCTCGCTATCGAATCCTTCGGCATGGTCAAGCATACCAACGGCTATTACACCTCCTACGAGAACTCCTTTATCCCTAACTGTGAGCTTGGAATCAACAGTAAAAGTGTACAGCCCGAGCTTGGTAAAGAATTTATTAAAACGATTTTGTCTGAAGAAATTCAAGTGAATGATTTATATGACGGCTTCCCCATCAATTCAAAAGCGCTGATTGCCTCTTCCTTAAAGGATCGGAGTGACTACTGTGCGGGATCCACGGTAAAAAATGAAGACGGAAGCGAAACCACGGTTAACTTTGGGGCTTTGGATAAGCAGCAGACCGAGGATCTTGTAAGTATCTGTTCCTCTGTTACTAAGAAAGCTGTAATTAATGAGCACATCACGGATGCCGTAAGGGAAAGAGCAGCAAAATTCTTTACCGGAGAGATCTCCGCAGAAGCAGCCGCGGATGCAATTATCGAGAAATTGAATGTATATCTATCGGAATAGTGGAATAGTGAAAGAAACACCTGATAGGAATACAATAAACATGGGAATTGGTAAACAACTCCCTTCTTAAGAATAAGACCTATGCTACAAGTACTGGAGCATGGGTCTTATTTTATTGGCACTGAGTATAAGAAGAAAAATGCGGGAAAACCCATATGGTAAGCAGAACCGGCATAGCCTTTTATATTTTTCTGTGGTATACTTTGGATAAAAGCTATATTTTCAGAATAGGAAGAAAGGTATATAGAATGCTATCACGAAGAACGCTTGGTGATAGGCATATTCTATGAGGTGATAAGTCATGGATGTCAACATTATAGGAGGGGCGGACGGCCCTACTGCCGTATATATTGGTTCATCAATTAACTGGCCATTGATCATAGGAACGATTATTGTGATTGCTGCCGGCATACTTGCGTTTTTATTTTTGAAAAAGAGAAAGAAGTAGTGTTGAAAAAAGTAGTATATAAAAAATAAGAGAGGTATTTTTATGACAAATCAAGAATCGCAATGCGTCAATCCGCTGCTTTCTTTATTCACTTGATAAACAGACATTTTCTTCTCATGGGCAAGGCAAAAGACAGCACCTCACGCGTGGCACATATCTTATCTGCGATCGTAACGATAACACTTTCCCTGTAGCGAGGCAGGCGAAAGTTCAGAGGAAACATATGCTTAACAATGATATCGCGCTCAATCGGGTTAAGCAAAAAATCCTGCTCTGCATTTTTCAATGCACGTTTCGCATGGATAAAACCGTGGAAACGGTGACTCTTATCTGCTTCGTGCCAGTCATATAGGAAATAGTCGTGCAGCATTGCCCCGCGGATCATGCTTTTCATATCTACATTGATCCGTAGACGCTGAGCAACCTTTACACTCATACATGCAACCGCTACGGAATGCTCAAAACAGCTAATCTCTGCATGCTGTAAGTAGCTCTTTTCACTTTGCATACCGTCGGACGAGATAATGTCCTCGGCATATTTATAAAGTAGTGGCATCAATGCCTGTTCTGAATATTTGCAGCTCATATTTTTTCTTGAATACCTCCAAATTCTGTGGGATACCATTCTCTTTATTTGACATAAGTATCACATGCATATTATAATTCGCGTAAGAAATGAAAAACAAGGGACATTCTTTCTCAATTTTGAGGAATATTCCTCACTTTTAAGGCTTTATGGATAATAACTCCTTTTATGTGATTGCAGAGTCTTTTCCATTCATATTCGAGCTATGCCAAATTTGTGTCTATACAACATCCGCAAATTCTATTATGCGCAAAAAAATGCGCAGGAATGAGAGGTAATAATGAATAGTAACAATAAAACAGACCGTCGAATTATAAAGACGAAAAAGGCGATTCGTAATGCCTTTGCTGAGCTGCTATCGAAAATGGACATTGACGAGATCACCATCACAGACATTGCCGAAACTGCCGACATAAACCGAAAGACATTTTATAATCACTATACCGGGATATATCAGCTTATCGATGAAATAGAGAATGAGATCATCTCTGCGTTTGATGACGCTTTAAGAGGTGTGGATTTTAAGAACATTAGGAACAATCCCTATGAGATCTTTAAGAAGCTAACCACCATTATCAATAGCGATCTTGACTTCTACAGTCATTTAATGAAGACGGATTTTAACACAAGGCTCGTATCAAAAATCATCCAAACACTGAAGCTCCATGTTAAGAAGTCATTTTCCGATCAGATTACAATTGACGAAAAGACTCTTGACTTGATCATAGATTATGCAGCCTCCGGTATGATCACTGTTTATCAAAACTGGTTTAACTCCGGCAGAACGCAATCCATTGAGGAAATATCCCAATCCATTCGTGTTATGACCTTCTCCGGTATATA
Organism: Lachnospiraceae bacterium; assembly: GCA_015057615.1. Taxonomy (GTDB): domain Bacteria; phylum Bacillota; class Clostridia; order Lachnospirales; family Lachnospiraceae; genus Mobilitalea. The sequence continues at coordinate 4,592 of SVEA01000027.1, forward strand.
TGGTATACTGGATGAAAAACTTAGTTAATTATTGATCATGATAGGAGTGTTCTAAGTCATATGAAAATTTTGATATGACCTAGGGCACTCCTATCGAGTTAATCCTGAGTTTTTTTCTTGTATTATAATGGTATCATTTAGAACAAAAAATAAGAAGCATGTTTTTTACTTACCATAGGCAATTTCGAAGCTCTCAAGTGGAATTCATGGCATACACAATAGCTGTAATTTCGAAGTTTCTCAATTACCGAACCTAATTATGAAAGAGAAAGGAACCTTCACGAATGGACATTAAAAAGAGTGATTTTTTTACGATACCGAATCTCATGGGGTATTTTCGTATCTTACTGATCCCCGTTTATATATTCATCTACAGCCGAGCGGATTCCTCTGTGGATTATTTGATTGCTGCTTTGGTCATTGGCATCTCGGGTCTTACCGATTTTTTTGACGGGAAAATTGCAAGAAGATTTGACATGATAACAGACCTTGGAAAAGTCCTTGATCCAGTAGCGGATAAATTGACCCTGGGAGCGATCGTCATCAGCCTCACCTTCCGTTATCCCTTTATGCGCGAGGCTTTGATTATTTACATATTAAAAGAAATGTATATGGGAATCGCAGGACTGCTGCTGACAAGATACGGCTGGACTACTCCCGGAGCTACACGGTACGGTAAAGTATGTACGGCAGCCTTATATATTATGACATTTATTCTGCTGCTTCGACCGGATATCAACCCTGGCATTGCAAATGCATTGATGTTGATCAGTATCCTTGTTATGATAATTGCCTGGATATCCTACATCGGTTTATACACCCGCCTGTTTCTGGTCCTTAAAAAAGAGAAAACCGTTTCGGAAGGAATGATTCAGGAAGTTTATACACATTATAAACTTGCAGAGAAAAAGAGGAGATCCATTATGCTGTTCCTACTCATAATATTTATTGCATACCTTATTATCGGAGCGTTATCTGTAAATATGAAGCAGCCGGAGATAAGTACCGATTATTTAGAAAGCCTCTCCGCCAAAGATTTTTACGGCGATCATACCGGTATTGACCGTGCAAGAATCATAGAACGTAACGAAGAAGCTCTGGATGAAAGATTACGAATGATCGCGATGGCAAAAGAAAGAATCATTCTGTCTACCTTTGAATTTCGACAGGATAACAGCGGATTAGATGTTTTGTCTGCCCTGTTAAATGCTGCGCAGCGTGGTGTTAAGGTGGAAGTTTTAGTAGACGGTCTTAGCTCCTGGATCAATATGGAGGGCAATCCTTATTTTTATTCCCTGTCCTCTCACCCGAATGCTTCCATAATCCTATATAATAAACTCAATCTTTTTACACCCTGGAAATCCATGGGCAGGATGCATGATAAATACTTGATTATTGATGACACTGCATATCTTCTTGGAGGCAGAAATACCTTCAATTATTTCCTTGGGGATTATGGCGGCCATATTAATTATGACCGGGATGTCCTGGTATATAACACCGTGGAAAAAGGAAGCAATAGTTCTTTATATCAGCTGGAGGCTTATTTTGATCATATTTCTGGTCTGCCCGATTGCAGCATTTTTCATGGCTCTGCTTCCACCGCAAACCGCATTAGCGTAAAGAAAGCTAAAAGCAAACTTGAGAATCGGTATCAGCAGCTTAAATCCGAGCGACCGGAGCTGTTTGACCCCGAATATGATTATACTTTAGTTACCGATCCTACGAATAAAATTACGTTGCTTTCCAACCCTACCACGATTTATCCAAAAGAGCCGAAGGTACTCTATGCACTTACAGAGCTTATGAAAAATGCCAAAGATAACGTAAAAATTCATACTCCATATTTCATCCCGAATGACCTAATGTATCAGCTCTTTCAAGAGATTGCAGATAGTTCTGAGGTTACCATTATGTTTAATTCCGTTGCAAATAACGGCAATCCTTTTGCAGCAAGTGATTATCACCACAACAGACAGAAGATCATCGATACCGGCATGAACATCCTGGAATATGAAGGTGGGGTCTCTTATCATGGAAAAAGCATTGCCATCGATGATGATATCGCAATTATCGGGTCCTTTAATCTTGACATGCGAAGCGCCTACTTAAGTACAGAATTAATGCTTGTGATCAACAGTGAAGACACCAATACGCAATTGGTACAGAATATGCATGACTATGAAGCGGATGCACTTGAAGTAAACCGTGACGGGAGCTACTCTTTACAAGAGAATCAGGAAGTTAAAGAATTGACTACAAGGAAATATATCCGAGTAAAATTATTTCATTACCTGTTTGGCTGGGCGAGGGATCTGTTTTAAGGTACCCAGCTGCAGGATGGTTTCTTTTACTTTTTTCAATCTTGCGTAAAAAAGCCAATTTATAAAACGAACTTCATCAATCTGCTCCATTTATGTATTGGTAAGGAATAGGAAATTTAGAAACTTCGGTATTGTAGCTATTATATACACAGTCAACTCAACTAGAGTTTCACATAAAAGCAAAGAAAGATATTGAGAGGAGGAATTGATCATGTTTCAATTACTGGTTGTTGAAGATGATAAGAATCAAGCAAGATTAATGAATGCAATTCTTAGCCATGCCGGTTACAAGGTATATCTTTCCGCAAATGGCAGCGCTGCACTTGATATTTTGGATAAACAGCATATCGACTTGATCGTCCTAGATGTTATGATGCCCGTCATGGACGGATATGAGCTGACGGAAATCCTCCGCAGCGGCGGAAGCATGATTCCAATCCTTATGGTGACCGCCAAGCATCTATCTTCGGACAAAATCAAGGGTTTTCAGGCTGGAACCGATGACTACATGACAAAGCCTGTGGATGAGGATGAAATGCTATGGCGCATTAAGGCGTTGCTCAGAAGATCCCAGGCAATCAGTGAACGAAAGCTTCAAATAGGAAAAGTAATCTTAGATTATGATGCCTTAACGGTAACACGCGGAGAAGAAAAACAGACCCTGCCGCAGAAGGAATTCTACCTTCTGTATAAGCTGCTCTCCAATCCGGATCATATTTTTACAAGACTTCAACTTATGGATGAGATATGGGGCATGGAATCCGAAACAATTGATACTACAGTCAATGTACATATTACAAGACTTCGCAAACGATTTGACAATTATCCGGAATTTGATATTGTTGCCATTCGAGGAGTCGGATACAAGGCGGTGAAAAACATTGAATAGGAATAAAAAGCGTAAAAAATTATCCCGTTGGAGACTGACTCTGGCATTTACTTTGATTATATTTACTGTGTTTTTGCTGACCTCCGTTATCGTCGCCGCTATTTTGTTTGTCGGTAACCACTTTGGCATCCTTTCCATCTCGGAACTCAGCAATTCACTGCCATCGCTTCTCTATCTTGCATTATTTAGTATCTTAGTAGGTACACTGCTTTCCGCTATATTCAGCCGGATACCTTTGAAGCCATTTAACGAAATTATAACCGCAACGGATACCCTGGCGTCCGGAGATTTCAGTGTTCGTCTTAATCTTAAGGGAACACCTGAGATTCAAAAGTTTACAACCAGCTTCAACGATATGGCGGAAGAGCTCGGTAGCCTTGAAATGCTACGGACCGATTTTGTAAATAACTTCTCCCACGAGTTCAAATCCCCTATTGTATCCATCCGAGGATTTGCAAAAATGTTAAAATATAACGATCTTACGAAAGAGGAGCGCAACGAATATCTTGATATTATAATCAGTGAATCTGAGCGGCTTTCCCAGCTTGCTACCAATGTGCTAAACCTGTCAAAGGTGGAAAATCAGACATTTCTTCCATCTCCCAAAGTATATAACCTTACCGAGCAAATTCGTCTGGTTATTGCTATGGCAGCTCAAAAATGGTCCTCGAAAAAAGTTTCTTTTGATTTTGATTGCGACGAAATCTTTTTCTATGGAAATGAAGAGCTTATGAACCAGGTTTGGATCAATCTTATTGATAATGCAATAAAATTCTCCCCAGCAAATGCCGATATCCATATGCGTTTGAAGCGCCAAAGCGATACGCTCCTATTTACCATTCATGACAATGGTCCCGGAATGGATAAAGAAGTGCAAAAACATATTTTTGATAAATTTTATCAGGGAAATCCTTCCCATACAGGCCAAGGCAACGGCCTTGGCCTGACAATAGCGCATAAAATCGTAACGCTGCATTCGGGAAGCATCTGCGTCTATAGTTCAGAGACAGATGGTACAACCTTTGAGATAAAGCTTCCAAAGCCGCCTAATAGAGAATAGCAATGGCAAGATTTTTATTAATCCTCAATAATACGATAGGTTACTCATTGGCTAACCCCATAGTAAATATTTCAAAAGGTCTCATAGTTACTATGATCTCACCATTTTCATCCACCGCTAAGTCCTGAAGCTGGTCTTCTATGACATTACTTCTATAATACCTGTTAAAAAGGTCCGAGCATTTTACATGAAGCGTGCTTTCTTTCTTAGTGCCGTTAAACCATCGTACCATTTGATGATTCGTGTTTTGTTTATTTTTTATGGTCGTCAGATAAATGCCTTCTCCATGCCATTGTAAATAAGATTTTTCCATCGGCAGAGCTCCTTTTTGAAGCGCAGTCTGACTGGTTAACATCGGTATCTGGAACTGATAAGCTTCCGCTATAGGATCAAACTCCTCTGCTTTCAGTGAAAAAGGTATTATTTCGAAGCTAGCAGAGCATTTCCCCTGACATTGTGCGCCCGGCGTCGGGAATACCCCCCAATCCCCCATTTCTCCAACTGCTCGTAAGATCGTTACTGCAATCGCATTCTTATCTTCCGGCAGCATTTCATATTCATAAAGTCCAAAATTAGCAACTGCTATGCCTGCATCCTGGTCGGCGATTCCTACAAAACACTGCTGATGCTCACATGCACTGGGATTCTTCCACGTTGCGGCATGCCGGTTCGGCCTTTCTACAATTTCAAATACAGAATCCGCAAGATGCGTCTGTGCATTTATTCCGGTCGGTATTACAACTCGGAGCCTGTGATCCTTCATGCTGTTTATAAATTCTGTACATACCTTAATACCATGTCCGTTTTTTTCGAGGCTGATTAATGTATTAATCGTCAGTATGGTTAATTTACCGCTTCGTTTTGCCTTCCTGCTTTGAATATTCGTCATGCTTTTTTGCTCTTCCCATAAGGTCTCATCCGCACTTTCCGGGATTTCTAATTTCTGCGTGATTTGATAGGTAGCCCGGTACTCCTCATCCTCTGCCAATCGAATGCTGCAAACAGTATCCTTTGATACTATTGGGGTATCCCCTTCCGGTTGACGATAGATATATTCATTACCAATATCCACGGTATCTTCATAATAGCAGATCTGTTCGTAAAGCTTTCCGGTTTCCTTATCCAATAGATTTATCGTGCCATTTGGATTAATCGTAGCCCTCAGGTACTTGTTCTCCATTCCGTCCGGTATCACCAAAGATTTTTTCTCCAGACAGGATGCCCTCTCCGGTACAAGCGCATATGCCTTGTACCCCATGGATGGAACCGCTTCCGCCTCAAAGGTAACTTCGACCTGTCTTGCCATATATGGCTGCCTGAATTTATCATCCGGTAAATCATATCCGAACTTAACCCCTTGATCTTTTATATTACAAGGAATTTGGTTCCCTTTATGATCAACTAGAACCAACGATTTTACCTGCGTTTCGTTCATTTGATGATAGGATTTCGTAAGATTTATATGATAATTTCTTTCTATGTCGATCACTACGCTTACCACTCCGGTCCGCTGCCATCCGCTCGTGTTGAACACCACAAAAGGATATGCCTCCTGGCTGTCAAAGCCTAACGTATCAATCTTACTCCCAATTACCCGCAGGCTTTCCTTGATCAGCTCCTCGCTTACCTGAATGCTTTTTTTGTTACGAATCACCATTTCCTCGTTTACTTCATCAACGCTGCAGCCGCAAATGCTGTCATGAGGATGATTCTGCATCAATTTTTTCCAAGCGTACTTTAGATCTGCATGAGGATAGCTACCGCCGTTTCCTGCAGCAATCGCTGCTAAGGGCTCTGCAAGATTGATTAGTGCAACTTCATTTTCTTTATTTAGCTGCTTTAAATAGATATGAGCTGACGTGGTGTTCACTAAGGTTGACCAACCATCGGTCGACTGGCTGGTTAATTCACCGGTCACTGTTGTAAGCTTATTATCCTGTGATTCCTTCACACATTTAATATACTCTTTAAAATTGGAATGCTTAAATTCCAGCTCCGGATACAGGCGCTTTGCCACTGCAATCGCTTCCACAAGATTCTTTTGCACCGGCTGGTGGTCGCATCCGTTCATAAACAATAAATGATCCGTAGAGGCATAGCGAAGAACATCCGCCAGCTTCGCATCCCAGAATTTCTTTGCCTTCACTTCATCCACCGGAATTTCCGCACCATTATTATACCAATTGGCAAACAGGATTCCCAGTAAGCCACTACCATCCGGAGAGCTCCAGATCATCTCGGAATAGGAGGATTCATAATCACCATTTTCCTCTACGGTATTGTTAAACCCTACCGGCTTCACACCTCGGCCAAATGCGACGGCTTCCATACCTGCCTGCTTTAATATTTGCGGCATCTGACCTGCATTTCCAAAGGCATCCGGGAAATATCCGACGTTACATACCTCCCCGTATTTATGTGCTTCCTCCATTCCTACGAGAAGATTTCTCACCGTGGATTCCCCGTTGGTTAAAAATTCGTCCTGCAGGATGTACCATGGCCCTACGTGGAATTTTCCTTCTTTTACATTCTTTTTTAATTGGTCAATGTTCTCCGGCTTTATCTCCAGGTAATCATCCATTACGATTGTCTGACCATCTAAATGGAAGCTTTCAAATCCATTTGCCTCATCAAAAAGCTCCAGACAATCATCCACTAGACGCACCAGTTTGATACGGTGTTTCTCAAAAGGCATGTACCACTCGCGATCCCAATGGGAATGGGAAATAATATGTATTGTTTTTTTTCTCATTATTATAACCATGCTCCTTTCAAAGTCTGGAGACTTTGTGCGTAGCACAAATCTCCGGTTGAAAGAATGAAATTCTTTCAACCTTTCAACCTCAAATTTTCTAAAGAAAACCCTTGCAAGCACGAAAAGACTTTTTTGTATCAAGTAAATAGATTTCCATTCTTTTACTATACTACAGGGGTTTCTTATTTTTATGTAATAAACTAGTAACTAACTACTGCCAAATTTGTTCCATTCTTATTCCTTGACTTTACCTTTACTTCCTTATTTGATTTCACTTTATTCCAAGCTTCTTCCTCCTCCTCCGATTTGTTATGCCATATTATCTTATTATTGTTTTGGTATGTCAAAGTACCTGGATTACAGCAAAAAGAGCCATAATCGATCTTGAAAGCCAGGGTATATTGTACCACAAAAGGAAAATGAATTGAAACCACAATTTACTCTGCCTGCGACACGCTATACAGCGAATAGAAATACCCCTGCCGGTTCATCAGTTCCTCAAAGCTGCCTTGCTCGATCACCATACCCCTGTTCATAACAAAAATCGAGTCATACTTTCGCATAATTCCTTCATTCAGCCGATGGGTCACAATGATCCTGGTGAGATTATTGATGCTTAAGATTTTACTCTCAACCATCTGAGCAATATTGTTATCCAATGCTGCCGTGGCTTCATCCATTAATAGGATCGGTGTTTCCCTTACCAGACAACGGGCAATCGATACCCTCTGCTTCTCACCGCCAGACAGGTTCCTACCGCCCTCACCGCAGGAATAATCCTCACCTTTTTCCTCAATGAGCGAAGACAGACCAGCCTGTTCAATCGCATTTTCCACCTTCGCTTCATCAAAGGACCGAAACATCGTGATATTATTCTTAATCGAGCTGTCGAATAAAAATACTTCCTGTTGAATGATTGACATATGATCATACAGACTTTCGAGGTTAATCTCTTTGATGGGAATTCCATCGATCAGTAAGTCCCCTTCATAGTCGGTATTGTATCCAAGTAATAGTTTCAGTAAGGTTGATTTCCCGCTGCCGCTTCCTCCAACGATAGCATAGCTCTTTCCCTTTTCAAAGCGCAGATTAATATTTTCCAGTACCGTCCTATCTTCCGCATAGGCAAAGTTTAGATTACGAAATACAATATCCCTTTTAAACTCGCCAAGGACGGTGCCTTCAGGTTTTACCTCTGTCTTCTCAATCTCATCCGACAGTCGTTCGATCAGCTTTATCGCCGCCCTTCTATTACTGACCTGAGGCGCAAGATTCCGAATCGGTAACAAGATATAATTGCCCAGCTGAATAAAGGCGATGACCATACCAATCGACATCCTGCCTTTATAAGCAAAGTAAAAGCCCAACCCGTAGATCAAAATATTTATAACGATAGAAGAGATGTCACTATAGATCGAAATCGTATCAGAAGTAACCCGTCTGCCCTGCTTCGTGGTTTCCAGCTTCTTGTTTTTCTGATGAAAGATCTGTAGGACCTCTTTCTCTGCCTTAAAGCTCTTAATTACAATAAAGCCATTCAGCAGATCCTTGACCTGAGCGACAAAATCCATATTCTCTTCCGAGGTCTGCTTCTCCTTCGCCACCAATTTTTCTCCGTATTTTAAAGAGAATAGAATACAGATCAGGGATACGGCAAGAAGCGGCAGCGCTAATTTCCATTGTATGTATATCGAAGCAATGGCTCCTCCGATAAATAGCATAACCGTTAGGATAAGATTCAGGGTTCCTGCCAGATAATTGATTTCAATCGAGGTTAAGTCATTAGAAAATGCGGAAATAAATTTTGCCGATGTGCCATTTCCAAATTGAGAAATCGATTTATCAAGCATCCTTTTAAAAATATAATCCTTAAACTGTGAAAGAGCCTTCCGCATATAGGTATTCTTATAGTTCCTCTTGAGAATGCTAAATGCAGCATAAATAATAAGATAGGCATTTCCTATTGAAAATCCTTTCGAAAGGATGTCGCTGCTTTTATATTCTACTGCTTCAATAAAATACTGCAGCATAAATGCCATCGCAATATTCATAACCGTGCATAAGATTAATGCTAGAATTGTCATGCAGAAATTCTTTTTATTGTTCTTTAAAAACTGTTTTTCACATTCCGTCTTTACCCTTTTCATTCCCCATTCCCCTTTAGTTTGTTAAATATATCCTCATTTTATCATTCGTATAGATCGTTAGCAATAACTATCTGAGAATCGTTCTAAATCCATTCTTACAAATCTATCCGTAGTTTGCTCTTAACAACATTAATATGCGTGTCAAAAGCCCTCCTAACAAATCGTCTTCTTCAATTTGTACAGAAAAACCAAGCAATTTGAAACGTATTTTAATTCGCAAGTGTTTTGAAGTCGTTGGTACTTAGATTCACGTATTTTGTGGTCTTATGTACCATTACGTACTTTAATCCAAGTATTGCGTTTTTTGCAATGCTTTGGGGAACAACGTGTTGCGGATGAAATATGTTCTAAATTACTTATCAATGCATGAATTTGCAAATTGATGAAGTTGATTTTATAGATTGGCTTTTGACACCCATATCAAAATTGCATTTTTCGTCAAATATTGTCTTAACAAGTCGTATGTCTTATGCTATAATATTTGTTAAAGCATGAACCTTATAACTTAATCATTGTTTTCATTTTTCTTGCCGATAAATCTAAATAATAATAGCTGATGGTTCATGCTATTATTATTTATTCTTTTTTACATAAAAAGGGAGTTGCTGTTTGGCTGACCAATTACCTGTCAGCCTTGCAGCAGCTCCCTTATTTATTTGGTTTTATGTCAATCGTTAAAGTGCACGAAAAATGCTTATCTTATCATATTTTTCATTGCAACCCTCTTCACTGCATAACTGCTTTTCTATCCTTCTTATGCAAAAACAATTTCCTGTATCATTTCCTTTAATTCGGATAATGTATCGACGGAGCTAAGGTTACTGATCAAGCTCTCTGCCGAGTCGGAATGTATTGCCATATCATAGAGCCTTTCTTTTATACAAAATTCGATCTGCGCCCGGTTCAGAATATCGAACACTCTCCATTGTACTTTATTACAAGCAATGCCGGTATCCGGATAAAACCATACGTTTAACCGATGCTTTACATCCAATTCTTTTATTTCTAAGGTAAGAATATTACGTTCCTCATCCCATGTATACGTATAATCCGCTTTCTTTGCATCGACCTCTACGTTTTTTAGATCCTGCTTTGAGATACCGTATAGCTTAATCCGGTAATTTCTCTTCTTGGGAATTAGGGATAGTTCCCCCTCTGCCGGGTAAATCGTCAGCCGTTTTGTGCCGTTCCAGTCCAAGGTGTATTTTGTCTCAGCATAGCTGCCTTCTTCATACTCTATACTGATTCCGTCATCCTCATACATGATATGCTCTCCGTCCGCTCCGGCAAATACGCACAGCTCGATATCCTTCGGATTATCCACTCCGTCACCAATGGAAGACTCTGCCTCCATTGGGACGATCGCCCCTGCCTTTGCCAATACCGGAATTGTCTTCAGCGTTCGATACATCGGGATGCTTTTATTTCCCCGGTAAATCAGACCGTTAAAGATATCATACCAGGTTCCCTCCGGCAGCCAGGCTTTCACCTTTCCCGCCTTAAGTACCGGATTCATTTTCCCGGTAATCGGGCATACGATCAGGCTGCTTCCAAAGTAATACTGGTTCGGCACCTTATACGCCTCGTGCTGATCCGGACAGGAATAATACATCGGCTGTATTAAGGGTTGATTTTCTCTATAACACCTTGCATTCATCGTATAGAGGTAAGGAATAAGCCTGTGCCGCAGCCTAAGGAAATCATTCATAACCGCTCTTTCCTCGTCACCGTACTTCCAAGGCTCTTTTCCCGTGAACTTACTATTCGAGCTATGCAGACGCATGATCGGTGAGAACACGCCGTACTGTACCCACCTTACCGCTAATTCATCATCACGGTATCCGTTCATATGTCCGCCGATATCATGGCTCCACCAGCCGTATCCCACATTGGAAGCCGTCGCCGTAAAGTAAGGCTGAAACCCAAGACTCTTCCAGGAGATAATACTATCTCCGGAGAAGCCTACCGGATAGCGGTGGCTGCCGGCTCCTGCATACCTTGAGAATATCATCGGCCGTTTCCCGTTTCGGCTGTTATCCATAAAGTGATAATGGTTCAGCATCCAAAGCGGATCCAGTCCCGGTATCTTCGTGGTATTGCCCTGCTGCCAGTCGATCCACCAGAAATCCACGCCTTCCTCCTCCAGAGGGTGATGCAGATATTTAAAATATGCCGCTAAAAACTTCGGATCGGCGATATCAAAGTCAATCGGAATCTCCTTTTCATAGCCAACTCCCAATGCTTTTGCCATTGGTTTGTAAGCATCCTCATGTCCTCTTACCCCATCCGCAGGATGTACATTCAGTGTTACATGGTATCCCCGTTCGTGCAGCTCTTCAAGCATCTTTTTATGATCCGGAAACAGCTCCTTGTTCCAGCTATAGCCTGTCCAGCCGCTTCCGTATTTCTCTTCCAGATCTACATAATGCCAATCCATATCGATCACCGCAACAGAGAAGGGAAGCCCTTCCTTCCGAAAGCGTTCGATAAGCTCCATATATTCCTCCTGCGTATAAGCATGGTAACGGCTCCACCAATTACCAAGTGCATAGCGGGGCAGGAGGGGAGTCTTTCCACACAGATGAAAAAAATCCTTGAGGCATGCCCTATAATCATGCCCGTATCCCCAGAAATAGATATCCTGATGGCCGGACAGCGGTGTCTGCACCCATCCGTCCTCACCGATCGCCATGGAAAGGCTGTCATTCAGGACAGAGAAACCGATTCTGGAAAGTAACCCATCCTCCAAATCGATTGCTCCATCCGCCGTATCAAGGGTCCTTGCCGTCCCCTTCAGATTGTCCCCGGTATCTCCATAGCGCCAGATGGAGTTATTGGAGTAGGTCTGCCGGCATAAACGAATGCTTAAGCCATTGCCGGAAAACTCCTTTTTATCATAACTTATCTGCAGGTATTTCGTTGTAATCTCAACCTGATTCTCCTTATCCATTACCTCAAACTGCGGCACCGGGAAATCCCGATGGATCACCGTCTGCGTCATACGATCCTCAAAGGCTCCATTCTTACTAAATTCCAGCCGGACCAGCCTTTCTGTCAAAATGCTGATTCGATAGGTTTCCCCCTTTACGATGCATCTATCATCCGCCTTCGGGTTCGTTTTATAACAATCAAATTTCTTCACATTAACCTCCATGATGCCGCCTTACGCTATTCTACATTCTTACTTTGAGGTCAAAAACCTTCCAACAAATACTCTTCGGCAATTTGCACAGATTAAGAAAAACTCCGGTAATAGGAAGCAATATTTTAATTCGCAACTGTTTGAAGTCGTTGGCACTTAGTCATGTGTTTTATGATCTTAGGTACCATTACGTACTTCAATCAAATGAGAATGTGTTGCGAATGAAATATGTTTCCTATTACTTATTCATGTATATATTGTGCAAATTGATGAAGTTCATATTATAAATCGGCTTTTGACACTTAAATCATTCCTACTTCTCTATAATTTGTATGTCCAGTCTGCCTGCAATCTGTTCTACCTGATAGGAACCGTTCCTCCACCGGATCAATACTTCATTCTTCTCTTCATCCCGGAAATGATACTCTCCCTCCGGACCGGTAATATAGAAGCACAGCTTGTTGTAGCCGCTCGTTTTACTACCGACATCCGAGCCAAGCTGAAGGGTATCGTTAAGATTCAATGCGATACATCCACCTTCCCGGATAAAAGCAGGGATACGGTCTCTTCCGCTTTTAATTCTATAATAAGATCCGCCCTCTAATCGAACCGTCACATCTTCTCTCTTATTGATCTGCCCTTTCGATAGCGCATTCTCCTTATCTTCTACTAACTCCGCTTCCATCGGCCACAGCCCGATCCAGTGTCCCTCCGGAAGATAAATCTCTCTTTCCATTCTGCCCTCTTCTAAAATCGGAGCAACTAAGATGTCACCGAGCATATAGCAATCTTCTATATTTTGTACCCTTTCATCCTCCGGATATTCCAGTATCAGATGCTTCATTATCGGAAGTCCAGTCACCGTTGAATCAAATGCCAGATTATATAGGTAAGGTAAAAGGTTCATTCTTAGATTATAATGAAAACGCAGCCGGTCTAAGACTTCTTCCTCTCCGTACAGCAGACTCATATTCCAGGGACTTCTATCATTGACCCCCTGCGTTGTCGAGAGAATATCACTATACTGCCCGCCTACCGGCTCGGAATGCCATTGCATGACCGGTGCAAATACAGACATTTGCGTAGCACGCTCATACAATTCAAGGCTTGGCATCGGGCCTGCAAACCCTGCGATATCAAAGCTCCAGAAGGGCACTCCGCTCAAGCCGATGCTTAAACCGGCAGAAAGAATATGCTGAAATTCCTCCCAGGTCGACATCTGATCTCCCGCCCATTGGATCGGGTACTTTTGCTGCCCCTTATATCCGGCTCTGCTAAATAAAACCCGGTCTTTTCCGACAAAGTTGCTATAGGCTTCTACATAGCTTGCCGCATACCCATTTCTCATTTCCAGTCCGGTGCATCCGTTTGCTGCGACAACATCATCACTTAATATGAATTCTCCACCATCGGTTTTGAATCCGTCCACTCCCAGCGTAAGGAGATATTTTCTCTTCTCAAACCACCAGTCAACCGCCTCCGGATTGGTAAAGTCTGGGAGAAGTGATCCCGCGAACCAATGATCCTCCGGTATGGTATAGGGGGTACCGTCCGTATTAAAAATACAGAGCTTATGTTTGATGGCATAATCCCGGTCCTGCTCTAATACCGCATGCCTCTCATCCTTTTCCAATCTCTTAAGAACCGGTATCTGCCACAGAATTACATGTACGTCATTATCCGATAATAATTTAACAAGTCCTTCCGGATCCTCCCACTCCCCGTGCTCGTTAAAGCGATAAAAGGTAGCTTCATCACTCCATGCTTCGATCACCATTACGCTGTGGGGCATCTTATATTTCTTCATACAATCCAACTGCGTTTTTATCTCTTTTTCCGTACTCCAGCGGTTGGCGGACATCCAGGGACCAAAGCTCCACTTTGGTATCATCGTAGGTTTCCCAGATACTTCCGAGAATGCCGTGAGGATTTCCTTAGGCTCTCCGTGGAAAAAATAAACTACAGGCAGCTGCCCTTTGCTGTCTTTCGTTATCTTAATGCTAATCGTATCGCCGAATTTATATTCCGTTACGGTAAAGGTATCGATAAATACACCCAGCTTATTGTCCGTAAAGAAGAACGGGATCGGACAATAGCTGATGCTCCCCTGGTTACAAAATTGCTCGGTAACCTCTGCTTTTACCGTAGAATTCTTCTGGTTTACCCGGTCAAACCTTTCTCCTAATCCATACACCGCCCCGCAGCTATGGGACAAAACAACAGTACAGAAATTCTCATCCTCCGATATTGTAACATTATTAATCGATAAATTTTCCTTTTGATTATAGATTTCTGAAGCTATGATATCAAGATTTTTCTTTAAGTCAAATTTATATACCCTTGCCATAAAAATAACCATGCCTTTCTTGACGACCTACAAACTTTAGACTGCAGGCTTAAAGTTATGTGTGAAAAATTCAGTAGCAAAGAGTTTGCCTTGGCAAACTCTCGCACCGAGCGCGTTCTGCCGCAGGCAGATAAATACCTTACGAATACATGTTTCAAGTATTCGTTACGTGCTGAGTGCGTCATCCCAATGCGAACTATGTTCGCATGGAGGTTTTTTATCGTATAGGGCACACTCCTATACGATAAAACAGGGAACCGAAAAAGGAATTCTAATGACTTAGATTATTTGTTTCTCCGGTTCCCGTTGTTTGATTATTGGATATATCTTTCATAGGCAGCGGTGTAAATCTCCATTAACCGCCGAAGACCCATGGCATTTAATTGTTCTACATATTCCTCCCAGCCCTCATCAATACCGCCTTCCGTGATCCAAAGCGCACGAGTGCTCTCCACGTATTTATCGATATCCGTTGTCAGGGTAGGACGTTCTTCGTTCTCTTCATTTGTAAACATAACATTCGGATAAGGGATTGTCACAGTATTTTCTGCAATTTTACTCAACTCTGCTTTTAATCCGTCTCCGCTGACAGAAGACAGCTTAATTTTCTCTTCAAATTCTTTGCTGATATATTTCGGTCCGAAATCACGTAAGCTGGAGTCCCAGTACCAGGCATCCGCACTCGTGCCTTCTGGCGGATCATTTAGCGTATAGGTACCATCCTCATGCTTTGCTATTACCGTTCCAATACCTCCCCAGAAGTTCTGGATGCTTGCCTCTCCGGTATAGAATTCATCGATCCATCTTGCGGCAACTTCCGGGTTCTTGCAGAACTTTGTAATCATTACTTCATTACGCATGATACTGGATACTCCGTTCGGGTCTCCGCCGGTATATTGCTTTCCATCATAGCCTTTAATCGGTGGAATAACTTCATACTCTGAGGACCATTTTCCAAAGTTGGAATCCGGTGTCCATGCATATTCTAAGCCTACCCTTGCCACATTCGGATCCTGGCGCTTTGCAGACAGCATGGAATCATCCTGAGTGAAAGTTTCCGGATCAATAATTCCTTCGGAATATAATTTATGAAGCCATTTGATTCCTTCCTTGTATTCCTCGGAAGTCGGATAATAGGTAAGTGTGTCATCCTCATTTACCATCACCTTAAATCCGTTAATGTCCGTAATACCAAACGGATTTAAAAAATCCATGGACAAGCCTTTTGCACCGGAGATCGGGAGCTCATCGTTCGGATCCCCGTTACCATTCGCATCCTGCTCCTTAAAAGCCTTTAATACGTTATACAACTCATCAATCGTCGTAGGAACTTCCAGATTCAAATTCTTAAGCCATACCTTGTTAATGATCGGCTGATTACAGGAAATTGGACGCAAAGGCAGGTTCTTACTCATGGAATACATATTCCCGTCGGGGAAGGTCGCGATCTTTCTAAGCTCCGGCGTTTCCTCCATTGCCTTTTTGTAATTCGGCATATAGCTTTCAATCAGATCATTTAACGGTAAAAACAGATCCAAATTACTCATGATATCGGAATCATTAAAGGTCTGAAAGCCCATAATAATATCCGGTAATTCACCGCCGGCAAGCATAATGCCCTTTTGCTCGCCCCAATCGTTTAAAGATTGTATCTGCCAGTTAATCTTCACGTTCGACTTCTCTTCCAGTTCCTTAAGAAATTCATTGTTTGTAAAGCTGTCTCCCATGTTGCCCCAGCGGGTTGTCAATACCGTCAGGGTTACCGGTTCGTCTACAATCGGCATACCGGTCGTATTAAAATTACTATCCTCTTTTTCGGTCTTTGCCGAAACGTTATATACCTTACCTTTAAGCTTTTC